>JAGQTE010000119.1 GCA_020439175.1 Acidimicrobiales bacterium
CCATGAACATCGCCATCCTCGCCGCCGAAGGCGGGCACGCCGCCAACAACTGGTTCTTCGGCGACATCAAAGAGGTCATCGTCACCGGCCTGGCCTCGATCATCCTGTTCGGGCTGCTGTGGTGGAAGGGCGGTCCGGCCCTGAAGGACATGTGGAACGGCCGGATCAACCGGATCGCCGACGAGGTGACCGACGCCGAGGCCGCCCGCGCCGACGCCGAGCGTGCGCTCGGCGAGGCCCAGGGGCGCGTCGCCGACCTCGACACCGAGAAGGCCCGCCTCCTGTCCGAGGCCCGCGCCACCGCCGAGGCGGTCAAGGCGCAGATCATCGCCCGTGCCGAGGAGGAGGCCGCCGCGCTCGTCGAGCGTGCGCGCACCGATGCCCTCGCCGCCCGGGAGCAGGCCGCCACCGACCTGCAGGCCGAGATCGCCGGTCTGGCGCTCGGCGCCGCCGAGGCGATCGTCCACGACAGCTTGGACGACGCCACGCAGGCGGCGCTGGTCGACAGCTACATCGCCGGAGTGAGCGCATGAGCGACCGAGCAACCCTGTACGCCGCCGGCCTGGTCGAGATCGTCCGGGCCGAAGGCAACGTCAACGAGGTCCAGGACGAGCTGTTCCGGTTCGCCAAGGTCGTCGAGGGCAACGACGAGCTGCGTCAGGCCCTGGCCGACCCGCACCTGCCCGCCGAGCGTCGCCAGCAGATCGCGGAGGATCTGCTCGGTGGCAAGGCGTCGGCCACGACGGTCGGGTTCATCTCGATGGTGGTGGCCACCGGCCGTGCCAAGGAGCTGCCGGCGATCGCCGACGCCTTCAACGAGCTCGTCGCCTCCCAGTCGGCTCGCTCGGTCGCCGAGGTCCGCTCGGCCGTCGAGCTCTCCGAGGAGCAGCGCACGCGTCTGGCCTCGGCCCTGTCCGCCAAGCTCGGCCGCGACGTCGACGTCGTCGTGGTCGTCGATCCCAGCGTCGTCGGTGGCCTCGTCACCCAGGTGGGCGACACCGTCATCGACGGTTCCGTCCGCACCCGCCTCGCCCAGCTGAAGGAAGCGTTCTGAGATGGCAGAGCTCACGATCAACACCGCAGACATCACGGCTGCGATCCGCAAGAACCTCGAGGGCTTCGACACGTCGCTCGAGGCGAAGCAGGTCGGCCGGGTGCTCGAGGTCGGTGACGGCATCGCCCGCGTCTCGGGGCTGCCCGACGCCGCCGTGAACGAGCTGCTCGAGTTCCAGACCGGCACGCTGGCGCTGGCGTTGAACCTCGACGAGGAGTCGATCGGTGCCGTGGTGCTCGGCGACTCGGAGTCGACGGCGGCCATCGAGGAGGGCATGACGGTGCGCGCCACCGGCCGCATCCTCGACGTGCCCTGCGGCGACGCCCTGCTCGGCCGGGTCGTCAACGGCCTCGGCGAGCCGATCGACGGCCGCGGTGAGCTCGTCGGCGCCCAGCGGCGCCGCATGGAGATCCAGGCGCCCGGCATCACCGGCCGCAAGCCGGTGCACGAGCCGCTGCAGACCGGCATCAAGTCGATCGACGCCATGACGCCGATCGGGCGCGGTCAGCGCGAGCTGGTCATCGGCGACCGCAAGACCGGCAAGACCACCGTCTGCATCGACACGATCCTGAACCAGAAGGGTCTGGGCGTGAAGTGCATCTACGTCGCGATCGGCCAGAAGGCCTCGACCGTGGCGCAGACGGTGAACACCCTGACCGAGCTGGGCGCCATGGACTACACGGTGGTCGTCGTGGCCCCCGCGTCGGACCCGGCGCCGTTCAAGTACCTCGCCCCGTACGCCGGCTGCGCCATCGGCCAGCACTGGATGGAGAACGGCGAGCACGCCCTCATCGTGTACGACGACCTGTCGAAGCAGGCCGAGGCGTACCGCCAGATGTCGCTGCTGCTGCGCCGGCCGCCGGGCCGTGAGGCGTACCCCGGCGACGTCTTCTACCTCCACAGCCGCCTGCTCGAGCGTGCCGCCAAGCTCTCCGACGAGCGCGGCGCCGGCTCGCTGACCGCCCTGCCGGTCATCGAGACGAAGGCGGGCGACGTGTCGGCGTACATCCCGACCAACGTGATCTCGATCACCG
>JAGQTE010000120.1 GCA_020439175.1 Acidimicrobiales bacterium
ACACGACGCTCTTCTGATCTTGATGGGCCAGCGCCGTCTCGAACGCCTTGCGCTCGGAGATGTCGTGCAGCACGCCGGAGAAGAACTCGACGGTGCCCTCGCCGTCGAGGTGGACGAGCAGCTGGGCCAGCACCGGGACGTGGCGCCCGTCGTGGCGGACGACGGTGAGCTCGCCGCTCCACATGCCGATGTCGGCGAGCGCGGGCAGGACCTCGTCGCCGAGGCGTCGGCGCTCGTGCTCGGGCACGAGCTCGAGGAACAGGACCGACTCGGCGTCCTCGTCCCGCCCGAAGAACTCGGTGGCCGTGGCGTTGAGGTACACGACGCGCCCGTCCGGCTCGCCGATGCCGACGAGGTCGGTCGTCGCCTCGAAGATGTCGAGGAGGCGCTGGGCGTCGCGCTGGGCGTCGACCCGGTCGGTGATGTCCTCCATCGTCCCGACCAAGCCGGCGATGGCACCGTCCTCGCCGAGGTGTGCCGCCGTGCGGATCGACACCCACCGCACGGCGCCGTTGGCCCGCACGATGCGCACCTCGGCTTCGCGCGGCGGCCGCCACGGTTCGTCGGGCGCTCGATCGAGGCTGATGCGCTGGCGATCGTCGGGGTGGATGATGCGCTTCCAGCCGTCGCCGAGCGCCTCGGCCTCGGTGTAGCCGGTGATGAGCTGCCAGCGCTCGTTGACGTAGGTGCAGCTGCCGTCGGCGTCTTGTTGGTAGATGCCTACGGGAGAGGAGCGGGCCAGCGACCGGAACAGGCGCTCGCTGTCGCGCAGCGCCTGCTCGGCGGTGCGGTCGTCGGTGATGTCACGGAAGTTGGCGACCATCCCGTCGACCGAGGGATCGTCGAGGCGGTTGGTGAACGTGTTGGCGATCCAGCGCCACGACCCGTCGCGGTGCCGGGCGCGCATCTCGATGGTTCCCGACGACCCGGGCTCGGCGGCCACCTGCAGGAACAGCGCCGCCAGATCGCTCACCTCGTCGGGATGGACGAAGTCGGCGCCGCCGCGACCGACCATCTCGTCCGGAGCCCAGCCGAGCACCTCGGTGACGTTGTCGCTGATCCACACGATGGTGCCGTCGCGGTCGATGATCTCGGCGGTCGCCGGCGCGTGCTCGATGATCGCCCGCAGCCGCTGCTCGGACGCCTCGAGCCGTTGGGCGGCCTCGACCTGCCATCGGGCGTCGCGCAGGTTGAGCACCAGCCAGCTCTCCCCGCCCCGGTCGAGGAGCCCGGCCGCCACCTCGACCGGTTGCCACTCGTCGCCGGCGTTGCGCACCCGCAGCGTCTGGGGCGCGGCCTGCACGCCGCTGCCGAGCGCCTCGGCGGCGGTCGCCAGGCTCGCGGCGAGGTCGTCGTGGTGGACGAGCTCGAAGATGCTGCGACCCGACAGGGCGTCGGGTGCGTAGCCGAGGAGCTGCGTCACCACGGGACTGATCCAGCGCACGGCGCTGGTGGCATCGACCAGGGCCAGGGCATCGCGACTGTGGTCCAGCAGCAGGCGCAGCCGCTCCTCGGAGGCGCGCAGCTCCTGGTCGGCGCGCACGCGGTCGGAGACGTCGCGCATCGACGCCACGATGCAGTCGAGCTCGGGTTCGCCGGTCCGGTTCTGCGCCAGGACGTCGATGTCGCGCCACGATCCGTCGGCGGCGCGCATGCGCAGGGTGTAGCGGGCCTCGGCGCCCGGGACGGCGATCAGGTGTCGCCACGTCTGGCGGGCGAACTCGACGTCATCGGGATGGACCAGCTCGTGCACCGTCATGGTCAGGTACCGGTCCGGCGTGTAGCCGAGCGTCGGTTCGACCGAGTCGGACACCCACGTGAGGGTGGCGTCGGGGGCGAAGGTGCACCGGATCTCGCCGACGATCCCCGCCGCGCGCGCGACGTCGGGGTCGGTCAGCGACAGTGGGGGATCGGTGTCTGGGATCGGCGTGGGGTCCACGGCTCAACAGCGGTGTGGCAGGGTGCCCGGCCGCCCGGCGGAGTCTACGGCCCACCCTCTGCGGTCGTCAGGGTCGCCGGAGGATCGGGTGAGCCGCTGTGGCGGCTCAGTGGGCGCGCCAGATCACGTACTGGGTGAGCTGGCGCAGCGCCTCGAGGCCCTGGGCGGGGGCCGTGCCGTCGAGCGCGTCGAGCGCGGCGCCGGCCTCCTCGGCCAGCGCGCCGATCAAGGCCTCGGTGGCGTCGGCCGCACCCGTGGCGCGCAGGACGTCGCGCACGCTGGCGATGTCGTCGGTGCTGAGGTCGGCGCGTCCCACCATCGCCAGGATGGCGGCCTCGTCGGCATCGGCCCGGGCCCGCGCCATGGCCAACAGCGCCGTCGGCTTGCCCTCCCGCAGGTCGTCGCCGACCGGCTTGCCGGTCTCTGCGCTGTCGCCGAAGGCACCGAGCAGGTCGTCGCGCAGCTGGAACGCCTCGCCGAGGGGACGGCCGAACCGACCCAGTGCCGCCACCAGGTCGTCGGGGCCGTCGGCCAGCGCCACCCCGAGGTGCAGCGGGCGCTCGACGGTGTAGCGACCCGACTTCAGCCGGGCGATCCGCCGCGACGCCTCGACCCCGCCGTCGGCGTTGGCGGCGTGGAGCAGGTCGAGGAACTGGCCGGCGGCGATCTCGATCTGGAGCTCGGTCCAGACGGCCCGCACGTGTGCCGGTGCCGGATCGATCATGCGGTCGGCCAGCACGGCGGCGTAGTCGCCGGCGACGATGGCCATCCCTTCGCCGAAGCGGCGTGGCTCCCCGCGCCAGTCGGCCGCCTGGTGCAGGTTGGCGAAGTGCACGTGCGCTGCGTCTCGGCCGCGCCGCGTGGACGATCCGTCCATCACGTCGTCGTGGATGAGCGCGAAGCCGTGCAGCAGCTCGAGCGCGGCGCAGATGTCGACCAGCAGCGGCGCGTCGTCCGGGTCGCCGCCCGCCAGGACGAACCCCCAGTGGCAGAACGCCGGGCGCAGGCGCTTGCCGCCGCCCAGCACCAGGGAGGCGACGGCGTCCGCCAGCGGGACGAGCGTCGGGTCGACGGCGGCGAGGCGGGCCCGCTCGTCGGCCAGCACCACCTCGAGTCGGGCGATGACGTCGGGGGCCACGGAGGTGATGGCCGGCGGCGGCGTGTCGTCGGGTGCGGCGATGCGCTGGGAGACGCTCACGAGCCACCGTCGTCGGACGTCTCGGTGACCCCGTCGGACTCCTCGTCGGCGGCGCTGAGGCCCACCACGATCGCCTCGACGTCGACCCGGGCGTGCTCGATGCGGGCCCGGCAGATGGTGATCAGCTCGGCGGCGCGCTTGACCCGGGCGCCGAGCAGATCGATGTCGACGGCGTCGGCGTCGAGCTCGGCGAGCAGCTGCTCCAGCTCGGCCATGGCGTCGGCGTAGCCGATGTCGTCCGGGGCGTCCGTGGGGCGCTGGTCGGTCATCAGGCGGGCTCCGCGCGATCGGCTGGGGGTGCGGGGTCGGCGTCCACGGCGCTCACCGTCGCGGTGAGGGTGCCGTCGGCGACTCGGGTGCGTACCTCGGTGCCGGGAGCGACCTGGTGCACGCTGCGGACGACCCTACCGTCGGGATCGACGGTGACCGACCAGCCGCGGCGCAGCAGACGTTCGGGGTCGGCAGCAGCTCGTCGCCATGCCGCACGCTCCACCGCCGCCTCGGCCGCCTCGATCCGACGCTCGGCGAGGTGCTGCAGCCGGGCGGTGGCGGCATCGAGACGGTCGTCTGCCGAGCGCAGGCGGGGACCGACGAGCGCCAGGCGTTGCCCGGCGAGCGCCAGCTGCGACGTGCTCCGCAGGAGCCGACGCTCGGCCAGCGCCGCGATGGCGGCGCGGTCGCGGTCGAGGCGCGCGTCGGCGCCGGCGAGCGCCAGGCGGGTCGTCGTCGCCACGTCGCCGGCGACACGGTCGAGGCTGCGTCGTTCGGCGCGGGCACGCCGCAACGCCGACCCGGCGACGGCCCGCCACGTGTCCTCGGCATGTCGGTGCACGGCGTGCGCCGTGGCCACCAGCGAGCCGGCGCACGCGGTCGGCGTCTTGTGGGCCCGGTGCGCCACCGCGTCCGCCGCCGTCGTGTCGATCTCGTGGCCGATGCCCGTGAGCACGGGCACGGCGGCGCCGGCGATGGCGCGCGCCACGATCTCGGCGTCGAAGGCGGCCAGGTCGGTCTGGGCGCCGCCCCCGCGCACGACGGCGATGACGTCGACCCCGCGCCCGGACAGCTCCCGGACGGCGGCCGCGACCTCGCGCGCCGCCCGCGGGCCCTGCACCCGCACGTCGGCGAGCGACACGCGCCACCCCAGGCCGCTCACCTCGAGCTCGTGGACGAAGTCGGCGTGCGCCGCCGAGCCGGCGCTGGTCACGAGCCCGATGTGCGTCGGGACGACCGGGAACGGCAGCGATGCGTTGGCGTCGAGCAGCCCGTCGGCGGCGAGCGCCCGCAGGACGAGGTCGCGCGACGACGCCAGCTGGGCCAGGGTGAACCCGGGATCGATGCCGGTCATCTGCAGCTCGACGCGGCCACGCCCGGCGTAGATGCCGACGCGCCCGCGGATGCGGACCCGCACGCCGTCGACCATGCGGATCGACCCGTGGCGCTTCAGCTCGGCGTTCACGCGGCGGCGTGCGCTGTCGAAGAGCTTCACCGAGATGGCGGCGACCGGAGGCCGATCGAGATCGTCGCTCGGCTCGACCAGATCGAAGTACACGTGCCGGGCGCCGTACGGTCCGGCGCCGCCGACGCGCAGATCGCGCCGCGATCGGATCTCGCCCTCGAGCCACACCTCGTCGAAGGCGTCGTCGACCACGGCGGCCACGGCGTCGAGCAGCTCCGACACGCGCAGCGTCGGTTCCAGCGGGAGCATCGCCATCGGCCGCAGGTTAGGCATCGCCGGCGCCGGGAGCACGGCCGTTCGGGGCGCTGTCCCAGCTAGGGGCGACTATTTGCACGCGGTATGCAGTGTCGTGCGTTCGCATCGCGCCTAGTCTCACGGCGTTCGGCGTACCTATGGTCGCCCGAGGACCGCATCGCTCTCGACGCCGGCCGGCGTGTCGGGAGCGGAGATCGCCGACGGGCCGGCCGACGGTGGACGAGGGTCGGGCTCGAGTCCCGCACGACATTGAGGAGCACGCCCGTGGGCGAGGGGCAGGGGGCCAGCGGCCGGCGCACGCGCGCGCTGCCGCCCGAGCTGCTCGCCGACGTGCTCGACCACCTCGCCGAGGCGCTCGTCATCACCGAGCGCTCCCCTGCCGGCGACCGGCGCGTGGTGCGGGTCAACGCCGCCTTCGTCCGGCTGTTCGGCCACGACGCCGACGTGGTCGTCGGCGCCGACCCGTGGACCCTGGTCGGGGCCGAGACGGACCCGCAAGCCCTGGCCCGGCTCGAAGCCGCGCTCGCCGGCGACGGCGTGGCGACGACGCCGGTCACGCTGCGGCACGCCGACGGTGGCGTCGTGCGTGTCCTCGCCCACAGCTTCGTGTCCGCCGGCCTCGAGGTCACGCTGTTGCGGGACCCGCACCGGTCACCGGTCGATGCCGTCGGTCACCACGACGAGGCGTGGGCGCAGGCGATCGTCAGCGGCCTGAGCGACGTCGTCATCGTCACCGACGACGAAGGCGTCGTCACCTGGGCCAGCCCGTCGCTCACGGCACGCCTCGGCTACGGCGTCGCCGAGGTCGTCGGCACCCCGTGCTTCGACTACCTCGATCCCGACCAGCTCGACCTGGCGGCGATGGAGTGGGTCGAGACCATCGCCGTCGGATCGCGCTTCTCGCCGGTGGCCTTCCGGGTCCGCCACGTCGACGGGACGTGGCGCGTGATGCAGATCTCGGCGGCCCCGCTCCTCGACCACCCGGCGGTGCGCGGCATGGTGCTGACCCTGACGGACCTCACTGACCGCGCCGAGGCCGAGGAGCGCATCGCCGCCAGCGAGCGCTGGGCCAAGACGCTCATCGAGGGCGGCATCGGCATGGTCGCCATCATCGGGCACGACGGGATGATCAGCTACGCCAGCTCGTCGTCGGTGGCGGTCCTCGGTCGTGAGCCCGACGAGCTGGTCGGCACGGTGCAGTTCGACCTCGTGCACCCCGAGGACCGCGATGGTCTGGCGGACGCCTTCGCCGGCGCCATCGCCGGCGGGCCGTCGGGGCCGCACGAGTTCCGCGTCCGGCACGCCTCGGGCGAGTACCGGGTGGTCAGCGCCATGTTCACCGACCTGCTCGACAGCCCGGTGATCGGTGGCGTCGTCGTCAACGCCCACGACGTGACCGGACGGCATCGTGCCGAGCTGTTGCTGACGGAGCAGGCCGAGGTGCTCGAGGCGGTGGCGCGGGGCGCGCCGCTCGAGATCACGCTCCAGCGCGTGGCCCTCATGATCGAGCACCTGATCGAGGGAGCGCAGGTGGCGGTGGGCACGACCGACGCCGGCGGGCGCATGCGCACGCGGGCGGCCCCGTTGCTGCCGCGCGCCATCGTCGATCTGCTCGACGCCGTGCCCGCCGACGCGCCGTTGGTGCGGCGCCTCAGCGCTGCCGCCGACACCGCCGCCACCCTGCTGGACCTCGACGACCCGGTCGACCTGCTGGGCGCCACCGACGACGTGGCGGCAGCCCGCCGGCTGTTCGCCGACGCCGGGCTGGGCCAGGTGCGGATCCTGGTGCTCCACGCCCCCGGCACCGGCGAGGTGCTCGGCGCGCTCAGCGCCTTCGTCCCGGACCACCTGCGGCTCGGCCCCATCGAGACCGAGGTGCTGGCCCGGGCCGCCAACCTGGCCTCGATCGCCGTCGAGCGCGCCCGCTTCGAGTCCACGCTCGAGTACCAGGCGTCGTTCGATCGGCTGACCGGGCTGCCGAACCGGGCGGTGCTGCACACCCGCATCGCCGAGGGGCTGGCCCGCAGCGGACGGCTCGGCGCCGGGGTGGCGGTCGTGTTCATCGACCTCGACCGCTTCAAGGTCATCAACGACTCGATCGGCCACGCCCGCGGCGATGAGCTGCTCCAGCTCGTCGCCGAGCGTCTGGCCGGGACGTTGCGCCCCGGCGACACCCTCGGGCGCTTCGGTGGCGACGAGTTCATGGTGGTGTGCAACCGCATCGCCGACGAGGAGGCGGCGCGGCGGGCCGCCACCCGCTTCTCGGCCGTGCTGTCCGAACCGTTCTCGCTCGGCGACGGCACGGTGCACGTCACGGCCAGCATGGGGATCGCCGTCAGCGACGACCCCGACGAGCTGCCCGAGGCGCTCATCCGCAACGCCGACGTGGCGCTGTTCCGCGCCAAGGACTCCGGCCGCAACCAGCTCCAGGTGTTCTCGGAGGCGCTCGACCGCTCGAAGGTCGAGCAGCTGGCGATGGAGCAGGCGCTGCGCGCCGCGCTCGACGCCGACGAGTTCGAGCTGCACTTCCAGCCGGTCGTCGACCTGCGGGACGGGGCGATGGTCCACGCCGAGGCGCTGGTGCGCTGGCACCGCCCCGGCCACGGGCTCGTCATGCCCGGCGACTTCATCCCCCTCGCCGAGGAGACGGGGCTGATCGTGCCGCTCGGATGGTGGGTCCTGGCCGACGCCTGCGCCCGCGCTGCGTCCTGGCCCGACCTGCCCGGCGGGCGCCCGATGCAGATCGCCGTCAACCTGTCGGCCCGCCAGCTGGCGGCGCCCGACCTCGTCCCGACGGTGCGTCGGGTCCTGGCCGACACCGGGATCGCACCCGAGCGCCTCTGCTTCGAGATCACCGAGAGCGATCTGGTGCGCGACGTCGCCGCCGCCGTCGAGGCCGTCACCCGCCTCAAGGACCTCGGTGTGCTGATCGCCATCGACGACTTCGGGACCGGCTACTCCAGCCTGGACTACCTGCGGCAGTTCACGATGGCCGACTACCTCAAGATCGATCGGTCCTTCGTCGACGGCGTCGAGAAGGAGGGCTCGCAGGAGGCTGCCATCGTCACCGCCGCCATCGGCATGGCGAAGTCGCTCGGCCTCCAGGTCGTGGCCGAAGGCGTCGAGACGTTGTTCCAGATGGAGGCGCTGCGCGACCTCGACTGCGACCTGGCCCAGGGGTTCTTGTTCTCGCGCCCGGTCCCGGTGGACGACGCCATCGAGCTGATGTGCACGCCGCGCTGACGTGCGGTCGCACGTCCCGATGACCGGGGGCGCCCGTGAGGCGGTCGAGGGGGCGCGGTAGCGTCGCGCCCCATGCTCAGCGACGAGTCGGCGGAACCGGTGGACGCACCGGCCTCGCGCCCAGCGCATCGCACGTGGCCGCAACGAGCGGTGCTCGTGTGCAACAGCCTGCTCGTCGTGGCGTGTCTCGCCGGTGCCGGTGGGCTGCTCTGGTTCCGCGGCGGCGTCACGTCGATCCCGCGCCTGGCGCTGCCGCCGCAGACCGAGGGGTTCGAACCCGAGGTCGTGCGGGGCGATCCGGTGAACTTCCTGCTCGTCGGGATCGACGACGCCTCCGGGCTCGCCGCCGACGACCCGGCGCGCATCGGGCGTGACGAGTCCGAGCTCACCGACACGATCATGATCCTGCGCGTCGACCCCTGGCACGAGGAGGTGTCGGTCCTGTCGCTGCCGCGCGATCTGTACGTGCCGATCCCCCCGGACACGCGCTCGTACAAGATCAACTCCGCCTTCGCCTTCGGCGGGATGAGCCAGCTCATCGCCACGATCAACCAGAACTTCGGCATCCCGATCCACCACTTCGCCGTCGTCGACTTCGCCGGCTTCCAGAACCTCGTGGACACGGTGGGCGGCGTGCCGATCTACCTGCCCTGGCCGGTGCGTGACGACAACACCGGCCTGTACCAGGAGCAGGTGGGCTGTGTGACCTTCAACGGCGACCAGGCGCTCGACTACGTCCGGTCGCGCTACTTCCAGGTGCAGATCGACGGCACGTGGGTCGAGGACACCTCCTCGGACATCGGTCGGGCACGCCGCCAGCAGGAGTTCATGCGCGCCTCGATGCGCAAGGCGATCGACGAGGGCGCCCGCAACCCGGTGACGCTGGGCCAGCTCGTCGGGGTGGCGCAGCAGTTCGTCACGCTCGACGAGTTCGTGTCTCCGGCGCAGCTCGTCGAGCTGGGCCAGCTCATGGAGGACTTCAACCCCGACGACCTGGCCGTCTACACCTTCCCCGGCACCAACGAGCTCATCGATCGGCAATGGGTGTACCAGCCCGACTGGGGCGCCGCCGAGCCGATCCTGGAGGTGTTCCGCTGGACGCCCCCGGCCGACGGGGCCGAGGTGACGACCACGACGGCGGCCCCGTTCGACCCGTCCGCCCCGGCGACCTCGGTGGCGGAGCCGCCGGCCTCGGTGACGACATCTACCCAACCGGCCTTCGTGCCGGAGGCGCCCCCCGACGTCGTGTGCGAGTGAGCCACTTGTACCGTGGGCGGCCGACGTCGCGCCCGCTGCGGCGCGACCCGGTCGAGAGGACGATGACGATGCGCAGGTGGATCGGTGCGGGTGTGCTGGCCGCAGTGGCGATCGGGGGTGCGGCGTGCGGAGGCGGCGGGTCCGACGTCGAAGCCACCCGTGACGGCGCGCCGGCGACCGGGGCGGCGCTCGCCGAGGCGGCGACGCGCACGTCCGATGCCGGCACCGGTCGGGTCGAGGTGACGATGCGCCTCACCGCCGGGCTCTCCGACGTCGGGCCGGGCGCCGTCGAGCTGACCGGCAGCGGGGCCTTCGACACCCAGGCGCAGCGCTCGTCGATGGCGCTGGCCATGGACGGCGTGCTGGGCATGCTCGGCAACGGCGAGGGCGACGGCGAGGACGGCGGCGCCGGTGTCGCGTTCGAGACCGTGACCGACGGCGCCGTCGTGTACGTGCGGTCTCCGGCGAGCGGGGTGGTCATCGACGGCGGCGACCGATGGGTCCGGCTCGATCCCGACGAGCTCGCCGCCGAGGCCGGTGCGCGTGGGGCCGACCCGTCGATCGTGGAGGACCTCGACCAGCTGGCCGCGCCGATGCCGGTGCTCGACCCGGCAGCGCTGCTCGACTGGCTGACCGCCGCCGGGGCCGAGGTCACGGTGGTCGGTGCCGAGCGGGTGAACGGCGTCGACACCACCCACCAGCGCGCCACGCTCGAGCTCGGCGACCTCGCCCAGCGGCTCGATCCCGAGGCGCGCACGGAGCTGGAGCGTTCGACGGCGCACCTGAGCGGTTCGGCGGGCGCGCTGCTCGACACGCCGCTGCCGGTCGACGTCTACGTCGACGACGACGGGCTCGTGCGCCGGGTCGTGCTCACGCTGGCCTACGGCAGCGAGGCCACGGCCGGCGCTCCGGGGTCGTCGGGCTCGGGTGGTGCCGGCATCGGCGGCGGGATCGACGACCTCTTCGGCGACCTGTCGATGACGATCACCGTCGACTACCTCGACCTCGGCGAGCCCGTCGACATCGTCGTGCCCGACCGTGCTGACACCGTCGGCGTCGGCGATCTCATGGACGAGCTGACGCAGCCCAGCACCACCACCACCGGCGGCTGACGGTTCGGGCCGCGTCCGGCGGCCGGTAGGTTGCCCGCCGTGCGCATCGGCTCCCACGTCGCACCCGACGATCCCATCGCCAACGCCGCCGCCGACGAGACGGCACGCGACGGCCGCGCCGACAGCCTGGTCCCGGTGCGGGAGCGCGTGGCGTGAGCGCGCCCCGACCGTTCCGGGTCACGGTGTTCTGCGGATCGCGCTCGCCGGCCGACCCGAGCTACGACGACGCCGCCCGCGCGCTCGGCACCGGCCTGGCCCAGCTCGGCGCGGCGGTGGTCTACGGCGGCGCCGGCGTCGGCACGATGCGCACGCTCGCCGACGCCGCCCTCGACGCCGGCGGCGTGGTACTCGGCGTCATCCCCGACGAGCTCGAGGACCGCGAGGTGGCGCACACCGCCATCACCGAGCTGCACGTCGTCGACTCGATGGCCGAGCGCAAGACGCTGCTGATCGAGCTGGCCGACGTCTTCGTGGCGCTCCCGGGCGGGCTCGGCACGCTCGACGAGCTGTTCGAGGTGGCGGTGCGCGCCCAGGTGGGCCTGCACGACAAGCCGATCTACCTGGTCAACCTCGCCGGCTACTACGACCACCTGTGCGCCTTCTTCGACCATGCCGTCGCCGTCGGCCTGATGCGGGACGCGCACCGTGGCGCCTTCCTCGTCGTGCCCGACGTGCCGGCGGTGCTCGACGCCGTGCGGGCCCACCAGGCGACGCCGCGACCGTCGGCCGACGCCCCCGGGTAGGGTCCGGCTCGTGCAGCTCCCGGTCAACCCGCCCGTCTCGCCGATGCTGGCCAAGGCGTCGCCGGAGCTGCCGACGGGTGACGGGTGGCTGTACGAGCCGAAATGGGACGGGTTCCGTTGCATCGTGTTCCGCGACGGCGACGAGATCGTGCTCGGCTCGCGCAACGAACGCCCCCTCACGCGCTACTTCCCCGAGCTGCTCCGGCCGATCCTCGAGCAGCTGCCCGAGCGGTGCGTGCTCGACGGCGAGCTGGTCATCGCCACGCCGGAGGGGCTGGCGTTCGACACGCTGCAGCTGCGGATCCACCCGGCCGAGTCGCGCATCCACCTGCTGGCGGTCGAGGCGCCGGCGTCGTTCGTGGCCTTCGACGTGCTGGCGCTCGGCGACCGATCGTTGCTCGACACCCCGCTGGCCGAGCGCCGCGCGCTCCTGGACGAGGTGCTGGCGGACGTGCAGCCGCCGCTGTACCTGTGCCCGTCGACCACCGACGCCGATCTGGCGGCGACGTGGTTCGTGCACTTCGAGGGCGCCGGCCTCGACGGCGTCATCGCCAAGCGGCTCGAGGGCACCTACGAGCAGGGCAAGCGGTCGCTGCTGAAGATCAAGCACAAGCGCACGGCCGACGTCGTCGTCGCCGGGTACCGCACGCACAAGAGCGGTGACGGTCCGGGGTCGCTGCTGCTCGGCCTCTACGACGACCAGGGTCGCCTCAACCACGTCGGCGTGGCGTCGTCGTTCTCGGCGGCGCGCCGGGTGGAGCTGGCGGCCGAGCTCGGCCCGTGCGAGGTCCACGGCGACGCCGCGGCGGAGCACCCCTGGGCGCACTGGGTCGAGGCCGTGGAGGACGCCCGGGCCGACGGTCAGCGGCTGCCGGGCGGCGTGAGCCGGTGGAACGCCACCAAGGACCTGTCGTTCCAGCCGCTGCGCACCGACCTGGTGGCCGAGGTCGCCTACGAGGGGTTGCTCAACGGGCGGTTCCGCCACAGCGCCCGGTTCGTGCGGTGGCGCCCCGACCGCGACGCCACGTCGTGCACCTACGCCCAGCTCGAGGAGGTCCCCCCACTCGAGCTGCGCCAGATCTTCGGCGGGTAGCAGCGCAACCCGCTTCCGGCGGTCCGCTCAGAACGAGCCGGTGCCGCCCGGCGGCGGTGGCGGCTGCACGCCCCCCGGCGCGGGGGGCTGGTACCCACCGGGCGCCGGTGGCGGTTGGTAGCCACCCGGTGCGGGCGGCGGTTGGTAGCCGCCGGGGGCGGGGGGTTGCTGGTACCCGCCGGGCGCCGGTGGTTGCTGCAGGTAGGCGCCCGGGCCGCCCGTAGGCTGCGGCGGGTAGCCGCCCGGCGAGCCGTACGGCCCGCCGAACCCACCGGTGGGCATGTTGTTCTTGCGCCAGCGCGAACGCCGCAGGATCGACATGATCAGCACGATCATCCCCACGATGAACAGCAGGGCGGCGGCGACGCTGCCGACGCCGGCCCACACGGCGAAGGTGCCGAACAGCGAGTCGAGGGGTGGGCCGAGCAGCACGTCGCCGGACGAGCTGGACCGGCTGCGAGTGCTCGATGAGCCGAAGCCCTCGTCGACCGTGATCTCGTACTCGCCGGCGACGGGTGCCGTGAACTCGCCGACCCCGCTGTAGGTGGTCGAACCGCTGGAGTAGGTGGAGTCGATCGTCGGCGTGGTGATGGCCACCTCGTTGCCGTCGGGATCGATGATCGTCACGTCGCCACCGCCCCAGGCCGAGGTCGTGCCGTAGACCCAGTACTCCTTGGCCTGCAGCTGCACCGTGGCGGTCGTGCCCTCGTTCAACGAGACCATGCCGTCGAACGCCGAGACCATCTGCACGCCGCCGCCGACGAAGCCGCCGATGCCGACGACGAAGCTCGAGATGATCAAGACGATGCCGATGACGATGCCGGCGGCCGAGGGCTTCTTGTCGCTCGCCATGGGACGCTCCCTTCCGAGACGAGTCAGTCCACCCCAGCTTCACACGTTGCGACCGCCGCTGTCGGGGATGTGCGCCGTCAGGCCCGACGTTCGGCGAGCGTGACGGCGCGCTCCCACAAGCCCGGCGCGTCGATCGACGCCGCCAGCGCCTCGAGCTCGGGTGTCGGGCCGGTCCATGCCAGCTCGTCGACCGAGTCGACGGTCGGCGCCGTGACGTCGACGGTGGCGATGTGGCGGAACAACATGGCCAGCTCCCGTTCGGCGGCCAGGGTGGCCGCCAGGCTGCCCGCGCCGCGCACCGTGACGTCCCAGTCGCGCACGTCGTCGGGGATGTCCTCGAGGTGGCCGTAGCGGGCGAGGACGGTGGCCGTCGACTTGGCGCCCCACCCGGCGAGGCCGGGGAACCCGTCGGCGCTGTCGCCGACGAGGGCGAGGTAGTCGGGGATCGACGCCGGCCCGACGCCGAACTTCTCGGTGACGCCCGCCTCGTCGAACACGACGCCCTTGCGCCGGTCGAGCTGGACCACCCGGTCGCCGACGACGCATTGGCCGAGGTCCTTGTCGGGCGTGCAGATGCGCACCTGGTCGACGCGCTCGTCGGCGGCGGCGAGGGCGGCGGCGGCGCCGAGCGCGTCGTCGGCCTCGTGCTCGACCATGGCGAACACGACGAAGCCGGCGGCGCGCAACACGTCCTCGACGAGCTCGAACTGGGCGAGCAGCTCCGGCGGCATGCCGGCCGACGTCTTGTAGCCCGGCCACAGGTCGTTGCGGAACGACTCGATGACGTGATCGGTGGCGACGCCGACGTGGGTGGCGCCCTCCTCGAGGAGGCTGAGGCAGGTGCCGACGCAGCCGCGGGTGGCGGCGACCTCGCGACCATCGGCCGTGACGTGCGACGGCATGGCGAAGTGGTAGCGGAACAGCTCGTAGGTGCCGTCGACCAGGTGCACGATCATGCGTCGAGCCTGGCACACCGCGACAGGGCGCTCACCCGATCCGGGCGACGACAGCGGTGCGGGAGGCTCCTAGGCTCGCGGCCTGACGCCACGACCAGCCAACGGAGGCACCCATGGCCATCGACACCTTCTTCGCGTTCTTCGGGACCTACGCCGACGTCGAGGACGCCAAGGCGGACTACGACGCCGTCAAGGACCTGCACGTCGAAGCCGGGCTCATCGACGCCTACGACGCCGCCGTGATCGAGCGCCGTGCCGACGGCAAGGTGAAGATCGTGGCCAAGCACGAGACGCCGACCCGGGTCGGTGGCGTCCTCGGCGGTGGCGTGGGTCTGGCGACCGGACTGGTCATCGCCCTGTTCCCGGCGGCGGCCATCGGCACCGGCCTGTTGGCCGGCACCACGGCGGGCGGCGCCATCATGGGCGCCGTCGTCGGGCACGCCGCTGCGGGCATGAGCCGCAAGGACCTCAAGGAGGTCGGCGAGGCGCTCGACGCCGGCACCGCCGGGCTGGTGGTCGTGGGCGTCTCCGACATGGAGGCCAAGATCGAGAAGGCCATGGCCAAGGCGGAGAAGATCGAGGCCAAGCAGCTCCAGGCCGACGCCGAGGCCATCGAGGCCGACGCCAACGAGAGCTGAGACGAGCGAGCTGCCGCTCAGACGGCGGCCGGGACTCCTGCCGTCACGCTCGGCGCCACCTTGGCCCAGCCGAACTCGCGCTCGTAGGCCAGCGCCACGTCGAACAGCTCGGCGTCGCGGTGGTGGCGGCCGAGCACCTGCATCCCGACGGGCAGGCCGTCGACGGTCGCCGCCGGGATCGACACGGCCGGGTTGCCGTAGATGTTCGAGATGATCGTCAGGCCGCCCATCGTCACCAGGTCGGGCACCTTCTCGACGACTGCCTCGACGAGCACGTTCGAGAACTTGGGCACGACCCCGTTGACGATCCGCAGCGCCGCCAGCCCGCCCCGGGCCGCCTGCTTGGTGGCGCGGTACTCCTTGATCTGATCGATGAAGGTGGTGTTCGGACTGGAGTTGGTCTTGGTGGCGTCGAAGGCGGGGCCGGGGTTCGTCGCCGAGATGATGTAGTCCACCTCGGTGAACGCCTCGGCCATGGCGGCGTTGGCCTGGATGCGCTGCTCCTCGGCGACCGCGGCGATGTTGAGGTTGTAGAGCGCCCACGCCATGAGGGCGCCGAGGGCGATCTCGTCGGTCAGCTGGTCCACGCAGGCCGGCCACCGGTCACCCAGCTCGGCCAGCAGGGTCGACAGGTTGCCCATCGCCCACTGCGCCGCCAGGTTCGGCAGCTGGAGGTCGATCGACACCTCGACCATGCCGGTGGCGTCGATCAGCGCATCGGCCTGTGCCCGGATGGCGTCGGCGACGCCCGGCTCGAGGCGCACGCCGCCGATGGACGGGAGCACGGCGACCTTCTTGCCGCGCAGGTCGGTCGAGCCGAGGTTGGCCTCCCAGTTGCCGGGGTTCGGCAGGCTGGACGGATCGTAGGGGTCGGTCCCGGCGCACACGTCGTAGTGCCGTGCGGCGTCGCGCACCGAGCGGGCGAGGCAGCCGAGCACGACGGTGCCGGGACGGAAGAAGGCGTCGGGGCCGCGGGTGATGCGCCCGTACGTGCCCTTCATGCCGAGCAGCCCGCAGTAGCCGGCGGGGATGCGGATCGACCCGCCGCCGTCGCCGCCCGACGCGATCGTCACGAGGCCGCCGGCCACGGCCGCTGCGCTGCCGCTGGAGCTGCCGCCGACGGTGCGGCCGTGGCGCCACGGGTTGTGGGTGACGCCGTTGAGCTTGGTCACGCTCACGTTCAGGCCGCCGAACTCCGAGGCCGTCGTGAGGCCGACGGGCACGGCGCCGCCGTCACCGATGAAGGTGCCGACCGCGTGCCCGGTCGTGGTGGCGATGCGGTCGCGGAACACGAGCGACGCCCCGGTGTCCGGCCACCCCTCGATCTGATCCAGCTCCTTGATGCCGACGGGCACGCCACCGAAGGGCTTCGAGACGTCGGCGTCCTCGGCGGCGGCCAGGGCCCGGTCCGGGTCGAGGAACGAGAAGGCGTTCAGGTCGCTCCGCTCGATGGCGGAGATGGTCGCCTCGAGCTCCTCGCGCGGGGAGCGCTCGCCGGCGCGGAACGCGTCGACCAGGGAGCAGGCGTCGTCGAGCCAGGGGGTGTCGGTCATCGCAGCATCGTGCCCGATGACCGGACTCCCCTGCACGTTGCGTGGGGGTCACGCCGCGGCGAGCGTCGGCTCGGCGAGGCCGAGACGTGCCCGCCACCAGGCGACGGTGGCGGCGCACTGCGCCTCGAGTGGCGTCGGCTCGATGCCGAAGGTCCCGGTCGTCTCGGTGCTGTCGAGGACGAACGGCCGGTCGAACTGGTAGCGCGTCTCGCCCAGCTCCCGCAGCATCGGCACGACGAGTCCGCCGAGGCGCACCATCGACCACGGCACCCTCCCGACGGCCACCGGGGCCACCCCGGCGGCGTCGCACAGCGCCGTCACCATCTGACGCGCCGAACGTGCCTCGACCGTCGGCACGTGCCACGCCCGGCCCCACGCCCGCTCGTCACCGCCGAGGGTGACGAGCGTCCGGGCCACGTCCGGCACGTACGTCCAGCTGTGCGGGGCGTCGGGATCGCCCAGCACCTTGACGCCCTTGCCGTGCAGCAGCCGCGGGACCGCCCGCTCGCCGAGGTGGCCGCCGTCGGTGACGCGAGGACCGATGAAGTCCGAGGCGCGGGCCTCGACGACGTGCACGCGACCGGCGTCGTGGCGGGCGAGCGCCTCGGCCCACATCCGTGCCCGGACCTGCCCCTTGGTCCCTGGCGCGGCCAGCGGCAGGTCCGGGGTGATGGGGCCGTCGACCGGGCCGTAGGCGTAGAGGTTGCCGGTCATGACCAGGGTGGCGCCGGTCGCCTCGGCGGCGTCGAGCATGGCGGTGGCCATCGGCGGCCACTCGGCGGCCCAGCGGTGGTACGCGGTCGGGTTGGCGCAGTTGTAGATGGCGACGGCGCCGTCGGCGGCCGCGGTCAGCGCCCGGGCGTCCGCGGCGTCGACGGCGAGGTGCTCGACGCTGCCGCCGCCGGGCGTCTCGGCCCCCGAGCCGCCGCTGCGGCTGACCACGCGCACGTGGTTGCCTTGCGACGCCAGCAGGTCGGCCGTGGCCGATCCGACGGGTCCTTTGCCGATGATCAGGTGTGTCGCCATGGGGGCCTCCTCGAGGTTCTGCCGAGCTCCGGTGCCGGCGGCGGCGAGCGTGCTCAATGTGAGCAGTGCTCTCGGTTCAGAACAGTGATCTCACATTGGCGGGTGCCTGTCAAGAGCAGTGCTCACAAAAGGGTGCAGTGCTCTCGCATCTGTGCCACGATGCCTGCATGCCAGATCTCGACGACAGCGCGCCGCGCACCGCCCGCCAGATCGCTCGAGCCGAGCTGACGAAGGCCATCACCGACGCCGCCCGGCGCCAGCTCGCCGAGGTGGGCCCGTCGGCGCTGTCGCTCCGGGCCGTCGCCCGCGAGCTGGGCATGGCCTCATCGGCGGTGTACCGCTACGTCGCCAGCCGCGACGAGCTGCTGACCATCTTGATCATCGACACCTACGACGCCATCGGTGAAGCGGCCGAAGCGGCCGACGACCGGGCGATCGCCGCCGGCGCCGATGCCGGAGCCCGATGGCTGGCGGTGTGCCGGGCCGTGCGGTCGTGGGCGCTGGCCCATCCCAACGAGTGGGCGCTCGTCTACGGCTCGCCGGTGCCGGGGTACCAGGCGCCGCAGGACACCGTCGGCCCGGCGTCACGCCTCGGGCTGGCCATGGCGCGTGTCGTCGTCGATGCCGCCGCCGGCGGCGAGCTGGCGGCGGTGGCGTCCCTGCCGGCACCGACGCTCGTCGACCCGGGCGTGCTGCAGGCGATCGGCGGCCTGCCCGACGCGCCCCACGAGGACCTCCCCGAGCGGTCGATGCTGTTGTGGATCGCGCTGGTCGGCGCGATCAGCTTCGAGCTGTTCGGCCACCTGCACAACGTGATCACCGACCACGCCGTCGGCTTCGATCGTCAGATGGCGGTGGCGGCGTCGAGCATCGGCCTGACCCTCCCCCTCGACGGCGCCTGACGGCGACGGCGTTCCTGACGGCGTCGCCGAACGCTGGGCCTGTCGTCCGGCTCGGCTCAGACGAAGGGGCCGGTGACCTCGTAGGTGCGGCCGGGGTTGCGCTGCGACGAGAAGTACAGCCGGGAGCCGTCGGGCGTGAAGGCGGGACCCGTGATCTCCGACCCGGGTGCGTCGGTGACGGTGGCGACGGGGTGCATGGCACCGTCCGGGGCGACGACGACGACCTGCAGTCCGGCGCCGTCCTCGGCGACGAAGGGCAGGCCGTTCGGTCCGACGACGACGTTGTCGACGTCGGCCACGGCGGCGGGCCCGGCGGGCGCCGCACCGTCCCAGACCACCGACAGGTGCACGCCGTCGTCACCGTCGGGCTCGAGACGCCACAGCCGGTTGTCGCCCTTGGTCGAGAACCACAGCACGCCGTCGGCCACGTCGGCGCCTTCGCCGCCGTCGAAGGCCGCCAGGGTCGGCAGCTGCTCGCGCATCGGGACCTCGGCGGCGCTGGGGTCGGGCACCTCCTGCCATCGCAGCGCGTCGCCGTCGGTGACCAGCGCCTCGAGGACTCCGGCGCGCAGGTCGCCCCACTTGTCGGGCCGGAAGCGGTAGAGCCCGCCCGCCGGGTCGTCCTCGGTGAGGTACACGACCTCGTGGAGCGGGTCCGAGGCCGCGGCCTCGTGGTTGCACACGCCCAGGGCATCGCGCACCTCGGCCGGCGCCTGGCCCGTGGGATCGCACTCCCACACGCGACCCTCGGGGACCTCCTCGCACGACAGCCAGGTCTCCCACGGGGTTCGTCCGCCGGCGCAGTTGCGCAGGGTGTCGCCGAGGATGCGCCGCGCCTCGACGACGGCGCCGTCGCGGTCGAAGCGCACCATCGAGGCGCCGCCGGGCACCGCCTCGGAGTTGGCGACGTAGATCCAGCCGTCGTCGGTGGGGAACACGGCGCCGCCGTCGGGGGCGTCGGGCCAGACGTAGCCCGTCCCGGCGACGGCCTCGCCGGTCTGGGCGATCACCCGCGACGTGAACCCTGCCGGCAGCAGCAGGCCGTTGGCGTCGGGGCCGACGAGGGCGCCGTAGCCGGCGAACGGCGCGGTGGTGCCGACGCTCGTGCCCGCTGTGCTGCCGTCGAAGCCCTCGGTCGGCTTGGCGAGGTTGGCGTTCGACGAGCAGGCGTCGAGCAACGGGATCGCCACGGCGGCCACGCCGCCCGCTCCGACGAGCCGCAGGAACTGCCGACGGTCTGCACGCATCCGAGGCAAGCTATCGGCCCGGCCCGCGCCGCGGCGGTCGCCGGGACCACGCCCGACGAGCGGGCAGCGATGAACGGTGTTAAGTTCGGAGGCCGCCGACGGCTGGGCGAGGCGTGTCGGCGGGGACACTCGACGAGGGGGACACGACGATGGTGCGACGGGGGGTGCGCGGCGTCACGGCGCGACGGACGACGGTGCTGGCAGCTGCGGCGTTGGTGCTGGCCGCGGGGTGCGTCGAGAAGGTCGAGGCGCCGACCACGCAGGCCCAAGGGCAGACGCCGGGATCGATCGACGCCGCCGGCATGGCGAGCACCCAGGGCGGCCAGAACGCCGACGGCCCGCCGGTCATCGAGCAGCTGGCCGGCAAGTCGTTCAGCTTCGAGCCGCCCGCTGCCCCGGTCGCCGCCGAGGGCGAACCGATCCGCATCGGCATGATCAACCAGGAGAACACGCCGATCGGCTCGTTCCCCGAGCTGCGCCTCGGTGCCCAGGCGGCCGCCGATCTCATCAACACCGAGCTCGGCGGCGTCGACGGTCGCCCGATCGAGATCGTCCCGTGCATCTCGAACTTCTCCGTGGAGACGTCGCAGCGCTGCGCCCAGGACTTCGCCCAGGACGACTCGATCGTCGCCGTCACCGGAGGCATCGACCTCGCCTCCACCGGTTCGATCCCGGTGCTGGAGCAGAACGAGCTCGCCTACCTCGGGGGCATCCCCGTGAACTTCGCCGAGCAGCGCAGCCCGATCTCGTTCCAGTGGTCGGGCGGCTCGGCCGGCTCGATGGTCGCCTTCGCCTGGCACGCCGCCACCGAGCTCGACGCCGACAAGATCGTCATCGCCTACGGCGAGTACGAGCCGATCACCGCCGCCGCCGAGATCGGCCGTGACGTGGCCCTCGCCCTCGGGGTCGACGAGGTCGAGATGGTGTCGTTCCCCGTCGTCGCCACGGACTTCCTGCCGACCCTGTCGAAGATCAAGGAGCTCGATCCCGACGCCGTCCTGGTCGGCGCAGCCGACACCGCGTGCGCGCCGTTCATGAAGGGCGCGCACGACCTGGGCATCGAGGCGCAGCTGTACCTCGTCGGCGCCTGCGCCGCGCCGCAGATCGCCACCGAGGTCGGACCCGACGCCGTCGAGGGCGCCATGTTCAACGTCGAGAGCCCGGTCGACCCGTCGGCGGCCGACAACAGCGACGGTGAGATGTACTTCGCCGCCATCGCCAAGTACGGCGACCCGCAGCTGTCGGGCGCCAGCGCCGCCACCATCTCGTTCCGTGACGTGATGAACATCTGGATGCTGATGACCGAGCTCGGGGCCGACGGCATCGACCGCGGCTCGTTGATCGATCTGGTGCGCCAGGCGGAGGGCCGGCCGCAGTTCTACGGCCACGACTACACGTGTGACGGTCAGCAGATCCCGGACCTGCCCTCGATCTGCGCCCCGCAGCAGGTGATCGTCAAGCGGTCGGGTGACGCGATGGTGCCCGAGACCGAGTGGATCGATGTCCCGCAGATCCTGGCCGACACGCAAAGCTGAGCCGATGGCCGACGGTCGGCGGGTGACGCCGTGACCCACCTCCAGTACCTGCTGCTCGGTCTCGGCGGCGGCGCCGTGCTGGCGGCGCTGGCGCTCGGTCTGGTGCTCGGCTACCGCGCCTCGGGCGTCGTGAACTTCGCCCACGCGGCCATGGGCATGTTCCTGGCCTACAGCTACGCCTCGCTCCGCCAGGCCGGCGAGCTGCTGAACCCGCTGCCGTTCGGACCCGACCAGATCAAGCTGCTCCCGACCGACCCGAACGCGCTGTACCGCTTCGCACCGGCGACGGCGTTCGCCCTCACCATGGTGCTGGCGCTCGTCTACGGCCTCGCCGTGTACTGGCTCGTGTTCCGCCCGCTGCGCAACGCCCCGACGCTGGCGCGCGTGGTGTCGAGCCTCGGCCTGTTCCTCTACCTCCTGGCGATCTCCAAGATGCGCATCGGGACCCAGGGCGCCACCGTCGCCAAGCCCGAGAGCCTCCTCCCGACGTCGGTGGTCGACGTCGGCGGCGTCTCGCTGCCCCAGGACCGCCTGTGGCTGACCGCCCTCGTGGTCGGGACGGCGGCCGTGCTCGCCGCCGTGTACCGGTACACCCGCTTCGGTCTGGCCACGCGCGCCGCCGCCGAGTCCGAGAAGGGGGCCGTCCTGCTCGGGCTCTCCCCCGACCTGCTGGCGTCGGTCAACTGGATCGTGGCCACGATGCTCGCCGGTGCCGCAGTGATCCTCATCGCCCCGATCGCCGGGTTGAACCCCACGACCACCTCGCTGCTGATCGTGCCGGCCATGGCGGCGGCGCTGCTCGGCCGGTTCAGCTCGTTCACCGTCACCGTGGCGGCCGGCCTCGGCATCGGCATGGTGCAGTCCGAGCTGTTGAGCCTGCAGACCGACTGGACGTGGCTCCCCGACGTCAGCCTCGGCCAGGTGGTGCCGTTCGTGGTGATCATCGCCACCATGGCGCTGCGCGGCGAGTCGCTGCCGACGCGCGCCACCCTGCACGAGGGTCGCTTCCCGCGCTCGCCGCATCCCCGGCGTGTCCTGACGTGGAGCATCGTGCTGGCCGGCGGTGCCCTCGTCGGCATGCTGACCCTGCCGTCGAACTGGCGCTCGGGCATCATCGTCACCGCCACGATGGCGCTGATCGCCCTGTCGGTCGTGATGCTCACCGGCTACGTCGGCCAGATCTCGCTGATGCCGATGGCCATGGCGGGCATCGCCGCCTTCGCCATGATCCGCCTCGCCGAGGCGGGGGTGCCGTTCCCGATCGCACCGGTGCTGGCGGCGGGGGCGTCCGTGCTCGTGGGGCTGGTCGCGGGCGTGCCGGCCGTGCGCGTGCGGGGCATGAACCTGGCCATCGCCACCCTCGCCGCCGCCGTCGCCGTGGAGGAGCTGTTCTTGAAGTGGGACGTCTTCGCCGGCGGCCTCGGCGGCTCGCGCGTGCCGCCACCGTCGTTGTTCGGCATCGATCTGGGCGTGTCGGCGGCGGGCGCCGACTTCCCGCGCCGCGCCTTCGGCGTGCTGGCCGTCGTCACGGTGACCCTGGTGGCGGTGGCGGTCACGAACATGCGCCGGTCGCGCACCGGGCTGCGGTGGCTGTCGGTGCGGGCCAACGAGCGGGCGGCGGCCTCGACGGGCGTCGACGTGCGGGCGACCAAGCTCGGAGCGTTCGCGGCGTCGAGCTTCGTGGCCGGGTTGGGCGGCTGCATGTTCGCCTACGGCCATCAGGACATCTCGGCGGACAGCTTCGTGGTGTTCAACTCGCTGGCGCTGCTCGCCACCACCTACCTGGGCGGCATCGCCTCGATCGCCGGCGCGCTCCTCGCCGGGGTCCTGGCCGACGGCGGTCTGTTGTCGGTGGCGCGCGGCGGCGAGGGGTCCGAGCTGCAGTTCGCCATCCAGGGCCTGGTGCTGATCGCCGTCGCCGCGCTGTACCCCGAGGGCGTGACGGGCGCGGTCTACGCCCTGGGCCGCCGGCTCCGGCGCAACGGCTCCGCCGCCGAACCGGTGGAGGCCGACGTGCACGACGCCGCCGCCGCCGGAGGCGACCGCCCCGAGGGTCGCTGACCGCACGGTGGTACCGTCGCCGTCCGTGAGCACGCTGCAGCAGACGGTCTGGGTCAACAGCTTCGACGAGTTCCGGGCGACGATCGATCGCTACATCTCCGAAGGCGGTGTCGTCCAGGAGCAGGAACCGGGCGCCACGACGCTGTTCGTCGAGAAGAAGCTGAACGTCGTCGTGCTGGTCGTCGGTCTGGTGCTGTGCCTGCTCCCCGGCCTGGCCTACCTCGGCTGGTACCTGTGGGCCGACAAGGATCAGGTCGTCACCGTGCGCATGGGCAAGCCGGACAACATCGGCGGCTACCAGCCCGGCGGCGAGCCCGAGCCCGCCGAGCTCCCGCCCCACGCCGCCAGCGCCGAGAACCTGGCGATCCCGCCGGCGTCGGCCACGCCACCGGCAGCGCCGGTGCCCCCGGTGACGAGCGCACCGGTGACGGCGCCCGTCGATCCGCCACCCACAGCGCCCCCCGCTGCGGCACCACCCGCCGCGGCACCGGACGACGACGCGCCCACCGCGTTCTGAGGCTCGGCGCCGTCGCGGCGCCGAGCGGTGCCGACCAGCCGTCGCGCCGGCTCAGGTGCGCGCCGCCGGCAGCTGCTGTTCGAGGGTCGTCGTGGGTGCGAACAGGTCGCCGTGCTCGGCGACGCGCGCCAGCACGTCGGCGGCCTCGAAGCGCAACGGCGTGCCGTCCGCCGCAGCCGCGACCTCGTCCCACATGACCGGCGTCGACGCCGTCGGCGCCGGCTGGGCGCGCAGCGAGTAGGCGCACACCGTCGTCTTGAAGCTGGTGTTCTGGCTCCAGTCGATGAGCACCTTGCCGGTGCGGATGGCCTTGGTCTGCTCGGTGACCACCTGCGCCGGCAGCTGCTTGGCCAGCAGCTGCGCCACCGCCAGCGCGAACGACCGGACGTGCTCGGCGTCGTGCGGCCGATTGAGCGGCAGGTACAGCTGCAGCCCCTTGCCCCCCGACGTCTTGGGCACGAGCGTCAGGTCGAGCGCCCCGAGGGCGTCGCGGATGGCGAGCCCGACCTGCGCGCACTCGGTCATCCCCGCCGGCGGCCCGGGGTCGAGGTCGAAGACCACCATCGTCGGGTGCTGCGGGTCCGACGCCAGCGCCATCGGGGTGTGCAGCTCCAGCGCCGCCAGGTTGGCCACCCACACCAGCGCCGCCAGGTCGTCGATGACGCAGTAGTCGATCTGGCCGCTGCGGTCCCCGGGACCGCGCGCCGTGTGGACCCACTCGGGGCGGTGGCTCGGGCAGCGCTTCTCGAAGAACGACTGCCCGTCGACGCCGTTGGGGAACCGGCGCAGCGTCACGCACCGGTCGCGCAGGTGGGGCACCATCACCGGCGCCACCTTGGCGTAGTAGTCGATGACCTCGCCCTTGGTGGTGCCCGTCTCCGGGTAGAGCACCTTCGACAGGTTCGACAGGGACAGCGTCCGCCCTTCGACCTCGACGGTGACGCGCTCGGACTCGGGCACGGGTCAGGCGCTGCGCTCGTCGGCCTCGTCGTCGACCGACACCGCCGGGGTCTGCGACGTCGGGTGCCGCTCGCGCGCCGCGCCCCGCTCGGCGATGCTCGCCTCGAGCGCAGCGATGAGGTCGATGACCGTCGTCTCGCCGGCCTCGGGCTCGGCGGAGGCGACGACCAGCTCGCCGGCGGCCTTCTGCTGGATGAGGGCCAGCACCTGCTCGCGGTAGGTGTCGTGGTACTTCTCGGCGTCGTAGGTGGCGGCGAGCGTCTCGATGAGCTGCTCGGCCATCGCCAGCTCCTTCGGTGCGATGTCGGCCTCGTCGACCGGGCCGAGGTCGGCCAGCTCCGGGATCTGCGCCGGGTCCACGATCTCGTCGGCGTAGACCATCGTCGACAGCACCAGGTGGCCGTCGACCGGCCGCAGCGCCGCCACGTACTGCTTGGTGCGCATGACGAAGTGGGCGATGCCGACCTTGCCCATGTCCTCCATCGCCTGCACGAGCAGCTGGTACGGCTTGGCCAGCTGCCCGGCCGGCGCCACGTAGTACGCCGCGTCGTAGAACATCGGGTCGATGTCGGCGAGGTCGACG
>JAGQTE010000121.1 GCA_020439175.1 Acidimicrobiales bacterium
GGCCAGGAGTTCCCCCGCGCCGACGAGCGCCTCGCCGGCCGCCGGCACCGCTACGGCTACAGCGTCGCCGTGCCCGAGCTGGCTGGGCTCGGCGGGGGCCAAGGCGGACCGGGCGGCACGCTGCTCGGCTACGACGTCGTCGCCGGCACGGTCGCCGAGCACCACTTCGGCGCCGGGTGCACCCCGTCGGAGTTCGTGTTCGTGCCCGCCGCGCCCGACGCCGCCGAGAACGAGGGCTGGCTGATGGGCTACGTCCACGACGGCGCCACCGACACCTCGAGCCTGCAGATCCTCGACGCCACCGATGTGGCGGCGCCGCCGGTGGCGCGCGTCGAGCTCGGCCACCGGGTGCCGCAGGGCTTCCACGGCAACTGGATGCCCGAGGGCGGCGCCTAGAGCAGGCCGTGGATCGTCGCCAGGTCCGTCTGCTGGATGCGCTGGACCTGTGCCGCCGTGCGCGGACCGTAGGTGGCGTTGCCGAACGACGTGAGCTGCGTGTCGACGATCTCGGAGCGGTCGAAGCTGCAGGTGCCGGTGATGGGGTCGACGCCGTAGAGCTTCGCCGAGGTGAGGCCGAAGATCTTGGCCTTGATGTCGTCGGTGAGCTCCGGGTAGCCGAAGCGCTCCTGGAACTCGGGCGTGATCTGGAACGTGGCGAAGGCGTCGATCTGGTCCTGGGGTGAGCCGTACCAGATCGAGTCCGTGCCCCACACCACGTTGTCGGGCCCGAAGGCCACCAGCAGCTTGCCGATGGCGTGCGCGGCGGCGTCGGGGTTGCCCATCAGCGCCCGCCACGTCGAGCCGAGCTCGGCGTAGACGTTGCCGCCCGGCCCGATGCCGTTGGCGCGCACCGACGTGATCAGCCGGTCGATGCCGTTGTCGTTGGCCTCGTCGTAGGGGCCTTCGACGCCCCAGCCGATGTCGAAGCCCGAGTGGTACACCACGAAGCGCATGTCGGGGTGCTTGGCGGCGGCCGGGCCCACGTCGCGCGGGTGGGCGTACGGGCTGCCGACGCCGAACCCCTTGTGCACGGCGATGATGTTGGGCCCGAGCTCGCTGGCGCGCTGGATGAACGCCTCGCCGACCTGCGGCGCGTTCGGGTCGTGGTCGTCGAGCCACCAACCCGGTCCGCCCCAATGGGTGTAGGTCTTCCACGCCCCGACCGGCATCGCCGCCGAGATGGTGCTCATGTTGTCGAGCGCGTCGTTCAGCTCGCCGGCCGACGGGTGGGCCTCGCCCTGCATCAGGACCCGTCCCTCGCAGCCGAGCGAGTCGGCCAGCTCGATCGTGGCCTTCATGACGTCGGGGTTGAGCGGGCTGCCGGCGAACGGCAGCGCCGAGATGACGATCATGTTCGTGGCGCTGGCGTTGAACAGCAGGTCGAGATACCAGTCGACCGAGAAGCACGCACGCGGGTCGCCGTCGTCGCACGCCGGGTTGTTGAACTGCTCGCTGATGCCGAGGTCCGGGATGTCGTGGTTGGCGTCGAGGAAGTGCGTCTGCACGTCGAACACGAACTGGTCGCTCGCCAGCAGGTCGTCCGCCACCTCGCGGTCGACCGTGGCGTCGGGTGGGATGTCGAACGTGCCGCCGGCGCCCGAGCCGTCCCCTTCCGCCGCCTTCTGCTCGGACGAGCAGGCCGCCAGGACGGCCAGGGTGGTGGCGGCGCCCATGCTGGACAGCAGGAAGCGGCGCCGGCTCATCCCGAGCCGGTTGGCGTTGACCTCCGCCTGGGCCCGGGCGCGCCGGGCCGCCTCACGCACCAGCGGCGTCGGCGGTGGCGGCACGAACTCGCCGTTGGAGCAGGGTCCGAGCTTGATCGGCAGGCCGGGATCGTCGTCGCGCGCCATGGTGTCCCCCCTTCGACCACCGTGACGGTCGTCACGCCAACATACGGCGTCGGTCGTGTGGTCATCATTCGCCGCGCAGCCGATGGCGGGCTGTTAGCTTCGCCGCCCATGGAGATCGCGCTCATCGTCGTCGGCAGCCTCGTGCTCATCGTGGTCATCGTCGCCCTCGTGGCAGGCCCCAAGCTCAAGAAGAAGGGCGACGAGGCCACCAACCGGGCGAAAGAGCTGATCGGCGGCGACTGGACGCTGCTCGAGCCGAAGGTGACGGGCCTCGGCACGATCCCGCCCGAGGCCGGCGGCGCGCAGGGCCTGGGGTGCCTGGCGGTGTCGGCCGATCGCCTGGCCTTCGTGACGTGGGCACCGCAGAAGGAGTTCACGCTCGACCGGTCCGCCATCACCAAGGTCGACGTCGCCGCCGCCGACGTGGGCGATGTCGAGAAGTCCACGATCATCGTGACCTTCCCGTTCGAGGACGGCGAGGCGACGGCGTCGTTCCGCATGAAGTCCGGGCTGCACGACTGGCTCGACGAGCTGGGCTACGACTGGGGCCCCGACGGTCGGCCGGTCGTGGACGACGCAGCAGCCGACGACGACGACTGATCGCGCCGTCTGCCGGTCGTCACCAACCGGTGAAGGACGGGTCGCGGCGCTCCATGAAGGCGGTCATGCCCTCGCGGGCGTCCGTCGAGCCGTTGACCAGCTCCTGCGCGAACGCTTCCTCGTCGAAGGCGGTGGCGCGACTCGACTCGAACGAGCGGTTGCACAACCACTTCGTCATGGCCAACGCCTTGGTGGGCAGCGAGCAGAGTCGGTCGGTCAGTGCGGCGACGGCACCGTCGAGCTCGTCGCCCGGCACCACCTGCATCGCCACACCCAGTCGGTGGGCGTCGGCCGCGGACAGGTCATCGCCGAGGAGCAGCAGCTCCTTGGCCTTGTGCAGCCCCACGGCGCGCGGCAGCAGGTAGGCGCCGCCCGCGTCGGGCATGATGCCGCGGCGTACGAACACCTCGATGATGCGGGCGTGCTCGGCCATCACGACGAAGTCGCAGGCGATCGCCAGCTGCGCGCCCCCGCCGGCCGCCGTGCCGTTGACCGCGGCGACGACCGGCTTCTCGCAGTCGAGCACGGCACCGACGAGGCGTTGCCAGCCGCGGCGGATGAGGCGGGCGGCGTCGCCGACGGCCCGATCGGGCGCGCCGGACGGGCGCGCCGCCGGCGCCGGACGCGGGCCGCCGAGGTTGGCGCC
>JAGQTE010000122.1 GCA_020439175.1 Acidimicrobiales bacterium
CCGGTGCAACCGCTCTTCGACGGACTCGACGACGACACGATCGACCGGGCCGCCGAGGCGTTCGCCGCGGCGCTGGCCCGAACGGGCGACGCCAACGGCATCGACGTCGAGGCGCTGCTGGGGGTCGGGCGGTCGACCTGACGTGACCCGGCTCGACCGGACCTGGTCGGCGGCCGGACCCGGTCGGCGGTCGGGCGTCGGTCGTCGGCCGTGGGTCGGTGCTCGACGTCGGTGCTAGGCGCCGGCGGGGTAGCGGGCGGCGGTGTCGGCGAGGACGCGGCGGCAGCCCTCGGCGCACTCGGCGATGATCTCGGCCACGGGGCGCACGGCGTCGATGCGGCCGGCGACCTCGCCGCACAGGGCGATGGCGGCCTCCATGTCGCCGCCGAAGTACAGGTCGGTGAGCGTGAGCATCGCCTCCATGGCGTTGCGGTCGGTGTCGAACTCGTAGCTCGACGTGCGCTCGGTGCGCAGCGCCCGCAACGCCGGGCTGGTGTGGCGGTTCAAGAACACGGTGTCGGTCTCGGACGCCTCGACGATGGCCTGCTTCCAGTTGTCGTGCACCGGCGACTCGGCGGCCGACACCATGCGGGTGCCGAGCTGGATGCCCTCGGCGCCGAGCACCATCGCCGCCGCCATCGTCGGACCGTCGAGGAAGCCGCCGGCGGCGATGATGGGCAGGTCGAGCTGCGAGGCGACGAGCGGCAGCAGCACCATCGACGCCACCGGGGACGGGTTCTTGAAGCCGCCGCCCTCGCCGCCCTCGACGATCAGCCCGTCGACGCCGGCGTCGGCGGCCTTGCGGGCGGCGTGCAGGGTGGGCACGACGTGGAAGACGGTCAGGCCGGCGTCCTTGAGGGTCGAGGTGTAGCGGGTGGGGCTGCCGGCGGAGGTGGTGACGAAGCGCACGCCCTGGTCGATGACGAACTCGACGATCGACGGGTCGCGCACGAAGGCCTGGGCGATGTTGACGCCGAAGGGCTTGTCGGTGAGGTCGCGCATCTTCGTGATCTCGTCGCGCACGACGTCGAGCTCGCCCGACGACGTCTCGATGATGCCCATGGCGCCGGCGTTGGAGACCGCCGAGGCCAGCTGCGCCCGGGCGATCCAGCCCATCGGTGCCTGCACGATCGGGACGTCGACGCCGAGCAGCTCGGTGACGCGGTTGGAGAACGGTGCCGTCATGGGCCGCATCCTGCCATCGGGCCGGAGGCGGTGGCGCCGACGGGTGGTCAGGTGAAGCGGGCGGCCATCCGCTGCAGCGTCCCGATGGTGCGCATCGTGGTGACCGTATCGATGGCGCGGCCGAGCTCGGCGTCGTCGATCGTGGCCTCCATGAGCTTGCCGTGGCGGCGCCAGTACACCTCTCGCCCGGCGACGTGCAGCTCGTCCGCTGCGGTCGCCAGCGCTGCGACGGCACGGGCGGCGGACCGGGTGAGGGGCGCGGCGCACAGCAGGACGTGGACGGTGGCGCCGTCGACCGGTGCGCCGAAGGGCTCAGCGGCGGCGATGACGGCGAGCTCGTCGAGGGTGCGGACCATGGTCGGGACCGCCCAGCCGAACGCGGCTTCGAGCTCGGCGGCGAGGTGGACCTCGGCGTCGGCGGGGGAGAGGTCGGTGGTGCCGACGACGTTGCCGGCGGCCTGGTAGGTGGCCACGTCGTCGAGGCCGGCGGCGGTGCAGGCGGCGGCGAGCTGGTCGTTGGTGATGCGGCGGCTGCCGACGTTCACGGCTCGCAGGAAGGCGGCGATGCGAGGCATGCGGGCCAGGCTACGGGGCCGCTGCCTGCAGCTGCGGTGCACGTACGCGCCGAATCGGTACCGATTCGGTGCCGACGTCGCCGAATTGCGCGCCCGGGCAGTGGGAACAACGGCCCGGCGGTGGCGGTTGCAGGGTTCCGTGCCACTGCAACCAGGAACCGCCGCGCCCGACCTCACCCTCCCCGGACCCGACGGGCCCGTGTCGCTCGCCGACCTGCGCGGCCAGTGGGTGGTGCTGTACTTCTACCCGGCGGACGACACACCGGGCTGCACCGCCGAGGCGTGCAGCTTCCGCGACAGCTACGAAGACTTCACCGACGCCGGCGCCGTCGTCGTCGGCGTCAGCGGCGACTCGCTCGAATCGCACGAGGCCTTCGTCGCCAAGCACAACCTGCCGTTCACCCTGCTGTCCGACGCCGACGGCACGGCCCGCAAGGCGTTCCAGGTCGGCAAGACCATGGGCCTGTTCGACGGCCGGGTGACGTTCGTGCTCGACCCCGACGGCACGATCGTCGAGACCTTCAACTCCCAGTTCCGCGCCAAGGAGCACCACCGCCGGGCTCTGGCCGCCATCGCCGGCGCCTCGGCCTGACGGCGCGGCGACCGGCGTCAGACGCGGTCGAGGCTGAGCATGTCGATGGCGTTGCCCCGCAGCACCTTGTACGCCACCTCGTCGTCGAGCCCCGCCAGGATCTTCTCCACGTAGGCCTTCGAGTGCGGCCACGTCGTGTCCGTGTGCGGGTAGTCGGTCTCGAAGCAGATGTTGTCGACGCCCACCCGGTGCAGGCTCTCGAGCCCGTGCTGGTCGGCGGTGAAGCACCCGTAGATCCGCCCCCAGTAGTACGAGCTCGGCGGCTCCGGGATGCGCTCGCGGGTGTGCATCCACGGGTCGTGGTGCTCCCACACCGTGTCGGCACGCTCCAGCGCGTACGGGATCCAGCCGATCTGTCCCTCGGAGTAGGCGAGCTTGAGGTCGGGGAACTGGATGAGCTTCCCCGAGAACAGCCAGTCGGCCATCGACGCCATGGCGTTGTTGAAGGCCAGCGTGCCGCCCACCGCCTCGGGGCTGTCGGGCGAGGCCGCCGGCATGGTCGACGACGAGCCGACGTGCATGCAGATCGTCACGTGATGGTCGTTGCACGCCGCGAACAGCGGGTCCCAGGCGTCGGTGTGGATCGACGGCAGGCCCAGGCGGGGCGGGATCTCGGAGAAGCAGATGGCGTGCACGCCCTTGGCGGCCACCCGCTCCACCTCGGCGCGGGCGAGCTGGGCGTCCCACAACGGGATGATGCACAGCGGGATGTTCACGCCGCCCGACGGCTCGCACCACTCCTCGATCATCCAGTCGTTGTAGGCCCGCACGCAGGCCAGGCCGAGGTCGAGGTCCTTGGCCTCCTTGAACGTCTGCCCGCAGAAGCGCGGGAACGTCGGGAACGGCAGCGACCCGTCGACCCAGTTGGCGGCCATGTCGGCCACCCGGGCGTCGCGGTCGTAGCAGCCGGGGCGCATCTCGTCGTAGGTCACCGGCGTCATCTGCATGACCGTGCGGTCGAACTTCGCCAGGTCGCCGTCGGGCGTGGCCTCGAGGGGGATGGCGACGAAGCGCTTGTGGACGTAGATGATCTCGTCCTCGAACACCCAGTAGTCGCCCGCCTGTCCGTCGGGGTCCATCGTGTTGTCGTACCGGGCGCCGGGCCGGTGCACGAACGGCGCCCAGGTCGCCCGCTCGACCCGCGGCCCCTGCTCCCGGTGCTTGGCGGGCAGGTACGTCTGCCACACGTGCGGCGGCTCGACCACGTGGTCGTCGACGCTGATGATCTTGGGCAGCTCCATGGGGACCTCCGAACCTGACGCTCGTGTCAGGTTACCAGCCGCCACCCGCCAGGATCCCCTCGGCCGTCCGTCGCCCCGAGAACAGGGCGCCCTGGATCGAGCCGGTGTCGCGGTGATCGCCGCAGACCCACAGCCCGTCGGTCACCGCCACCCGGCGCTTCGGCACGAAGGGTGGGGTCTGATCGGGCTGGGCGTAGGCGATGCGATGGGTGCGCAGATGCTCCCACCGGTCGACCGCGGAGCCGAACCAGCCGCGGACCTGGCGGCGGGCGGCATGGGCCAGGTCCTCGCCGTGGACGTCGTCGCCCCCGGCGCCGTGCTCGCCCGGGCAGGCGGCGGCGATCAGCGCCCGTCCGTCGGGGCTGTACGACGGCGCCACGTTCGTCAGCACGGCCAGGTTCAGCACCGGCCCGTCGCCGACGCCGTCGAGCAC
>JAGQTE010000123.1 GCA_020439175.1 Acidimicrobiales bacterium
CTCTCACCGGATCAGCTTGCCCGGGAGCGCGCGCCCGAGCCAGGCCGGTGCGGTGCGTCAGCCGGTGAACTGCGGCACGGCGACGGTCGGGGCGACCGGGATCGTCGGCACGGCGACCGCCGCATCGTCCAAGGTCACCTGGACCGTGCGGCGCTCGCAGGTCTGCGTGATGAACGGTCCCACCGACGAGGCGCCGTAGGCGGTGCACGCGCCTTCGGTCCACATGGCGGCACCGGCCGATGGCATCGAGGCGCTGAACGGCGCGAACCCCACCGCCGGATCGGCCCAGCACGGCACGCCGTTCGTCGGCGACACATCGCACGGGGTGCCGATCGGTCGGACCTCGATCCAGCGGTGGCCGTCCCACGCCCACACGTCCGACAGCGCGAACTCGTCCTCCGGGGGGGGCGGCCGGATCCCACAGGCCCGTGCCGTTGAACGCCTGGCCACCGACGAGCAGGGCGCCGTGCGACGGGTGCCCCGGCTTCTAGAGGCCGGTCATCGTCCCCTGGTGGCGCCCCACCGGGCCGCAGGCCGCACACACCTGTTCCCACGACCATGTGCCGACGGCCGGGTCCTTGCGCAGTCGCCAGGTGTCGCGGAAGTCGCCGAAGCCCGACGGAAACGCCGCCGTCGGCGCGCCGGAGTAGCCGCCGCCGAAGACGATGAAGTCGCGGCCGTCGTAGGCGAACCCGGCAGCGGCGCGCGCCGGGGGCGGGTCGCCGGTGATCGTCAGCTGCTCCCAGTCGCTGCCCGTCCACCGGAACACCGTGTTCGAGTAGAGCCCGTCGTAGAACGGCGGCGTCGGCGGGTCACCGACGTAGTCGCCGCCGAACAGCAGGCTGTCGGTCGGGCTGGCCGCGCCGACCGCGCCGTCGATCGGACCGACGGCGCACGACGGCGTGCACGGGGCCGGCACCCAGTGCCCGTCGTCGCCGAGCACGTAGGTGGCCGAGTCGTAGGGCCCGCCGTCCTGGTGGTCCTGGCCGCTGTAGATCCACGCCTGACCGTTCGCGCCGGTGGCGACCGCGGAGCTGCTGGCGGCGAGTCGCCCGCCGGGCTCGGTGGCGCCGGCGAGCTCGGTCCACATGCGGGTCGTCGGGTCCCAGCGCCACGTGCTCGGTGTGGTGCACGGAGGGAGGTAGTCGGGCTGCGCCGGACAGGTGCTCTGGTCGCTGTGGTACATGACGCCGTACGTGCCGTCGCGCACGCCGGACACGTTCGCCCACTCCGCCGGCTCCCGTCCGTTGTGTGCCGGTCCGCCACTCGTCGTGGTGACCGACACGGGACCGAACACGCGCTCGAGGGCTTCCTCGGTGGGATCGGCAGCTCCTGCGTCCACGGGCGGCAACGCCACGGCGGCGAGGCCTCGGCCGTGGGCGCCGGCAGGACCGTCGATGCCGAACGCCGCCGAAGCGAGCAGCACGATTCCCGCCGCCGCCACGACCGCGGCCCAGAGTCGTCCCGTCTCGCCCATGTGGCCGCCTTCCTGCCGTCGCCCGCGGTCGGCCGAGGGCCGCCACAGTCTGGCCGAGCGGTTGTGGTGGCGTTGGTGTTACGCGACCGCCTGACGCAACGCATCGACCATGGCGTCGCGATACGCCCGCATCGACGGCGCGGTGCCGACGACGGCGTCGGCACCGTGGTACATCGCGGGCTCGACGTGCAGGGTGCATGCCACGCCGGCCGCCGCCAGCCGTTCGGCGTAGGCGATGTCCTCGGCGTAGAAGAGGTCCAGGTCGCCGACGCCGATCCAGGCCGGCGGCAACCCGGCGAGGTCGTCGGCTCGCGCCGGCACGGCGTGGGGATGCGGGTCGGTGGCCGGCGTC
>JAGQTE010000124.1 GCA_020439175.1 Acidimicrobiales bacterium
CCGCTGCTCAACGCCTCGAGCGTGGCGAACGACAGGCCCTCCCAGCGCGACGCCTGCACGGCGACGTCGGCCGCGGCGTACCAGCGCCACACGTCGCTGCGCCGCCCGGCGAAGTGCACCGAGGCGCCGGCGACGGCGCGCAGCTCGGAGGCCAGCTCCCCGTCGCCCACCAGCACGAGACGCGCCTCGGGCACCTGCTCGAGCACCTCGGCCCACGCCTCGAGGAGGAGGTCCTGGCCCTTCTGCTCGCACAGCCGGCCGACGCAGACCGCCGTGGGTGCGTCGGCCAGGTCGAGCTCGGCGCGTGCCCGGACCTGATCGGCGCGGGTCGCCGGGGTGAAGGCGTCGACGTCCACGCCGTTGGGGATGACCGTGAACGTCCCGGCGATCCGGGCCTCCGTCGCCATGGCCAGCTCGTCGTCGCCGGCCATCAGGAACAGGTCGGTCCAGCGGGCGCCGAATCGCTCCCACAGGCGCGCCGGCCGTTGCTGGGGCCCGGGGGGCAGGAAGGACCAGGCGTTGGGATGCACGATCGTGGGGCGCCGGCCGCGCACGGCCAACCTCCCGGCGAGCCCGGCCTTGGAGGAGTGCAGGTGCACCACATCCGGATCGGTCGCCTCGATGATGGCGGCCAGGGAGCGGACCTCGTCCGCCAGTGCGGGACCCGGCGACCGACCCGCCTGCCAGGTGCGGACGTCGACGTCGTCGGCGCGGCACCAGTCGCCAAGTTCGCCGTCCGACGGGCAGGCCACGGTGACCCGATGGCCGGCCTGGCGCTGGTGGGTGGCCAGGTCGCGCACGCAGACCGCCACCCCGGCGCTGGTCGGTTGCGAGACGTGCAGGACGTGGAAGCGGTCGGTCATCGGCCGGGCACCGTGAACGCCAGCGGCGCAGCCTCGGCGGCGCGACACGACGCGGCGACGCAGGTGGCGAGCTCGGCGAGCCGGTCGTCGAGCACCTGCTGATCGTCGGGTGCCAGCGCGCCGGCGAGGTTCGTCAGCTGGTACGGGTCGGTGGCGAGGTCGTAGAGCTCGCGCTCGCCCGTGGCGTACACGACATAGCTCCAGTCCTGGCCGCGCAGCCCGCGCCAGTCGGGGATCGTGCCGTCGCCGCCCGGTGGTTGGCTGTCCGGCTCGGACTCGTCGCTGGTGCCGGTCAGATCCTTCTGCCAGTGTTCGAGCAGGTACACGGTGCGCTGGTCCTCATCGGGACGCCCGCGCCACTCGGCGCGCAGGTCCCGTCCGTCGACGAAGTCCGGTGACGCTAGCCCGGCCAGGGCCCCGATGGTGGGGTAGAGGTCGACGTTGCCGACCAGGGCCTGGCTGACCGTGCCGGCAGGCACGCTCGGCCCCCGTACGACGAGCGGCACCCGAACGTCCTCCTCGTAGGGCGAGCCCTTGCCCGCCAGGAGACGGTGGTTGCCGATGTGGTAGCCGTTGTCGGAGCTGAACACGATGTAGGTCTGGTCGAGGACGCCGGCGCGGTCGAGCTCGTCGACGAGCCGTGCCACGCCTTCGTCGACCGTCTGGAGCGATCGGATCCGGTCACGGAACACCTCGTCGTACTGGTCCTCGCGCCCCTTGCCCAGCGACGCGGCTGCCTGCACGTAGGCCGGCTTGTCGGACACGTCGGCCTCGTTGTGGTTGGGCGTGCGCGGCAGGGTCTCGTCGCCGAACCACTCCGCATGGCGTTGCGCCGGTACCGCCGGGTGGTGGGGCTCGGCGGGGGTCAGCCACACGAAGAAGGGGCGGTCCTGGGCCACGCTCGCCGTGGCGAAGTCGATCGTGCGATCGAACAGCAGGTCGGTGAGCTGCTCGCCGCGGTGCTCGACGACCACGCCGTCCTCGTTCAGCGTGTAGTCGAGCTGCTGGTCGATGCCGCGCACGGGCACCGCCCAGCCGTCCCAGCCGTCGGGCCGGTACGTGAGGGGCTCCGGGCGCGGGTAGCCGTTGAGGTAGCGGCCGTACAGCGCTGTGGCGTAACCGTCCTGGTGCAGCAGCGGTCCCAGCATGTCGGCCTCGAGCCCTCGGTCGTGGGCGGTGACGAAGCCCCCGTCCGCGCCGGCGTTGCGCAGCACCCCCGTGTTGTGGGCGTACTGGCCCCGCAGCATGGTGACCCGGGACGGGCAGCACACCGGCACGCTCACGAAGGCGTTGTCGAACCGACGGCCCTCCTGGGACAGGAGGCGTCGCACCGACGGCAGGTGCGCCATCTCGGCCCACGCCAGATCGTCGGTCATGATCACCACGATGTTGGGGCGTCGATCGTCGGCGGCCTGGCCCACGGTGGTGGTCGGCGGCGTGTCGAGCCCGGGAGTGCAGGCGGCGACCAGCGCGACGAGCAGGACGACCACGGCGATCGATCCCGTGAGCAGTCGGCGGCGGGCAGCAGGGCAACGCACCGGCACGATTGTGGCACCGTTGCCGCGATCGGGCGGCGCGCCGATCGGCGGCGCGGCAGTCCCATCGCAGGTGCGAACGACGATTACACTTCTGGCCACGTCGGCGCATCGAGGACGGCGGATTGAGCGCAGCGACCCACTTCACTCTTCAAGAACCTGCTCTGGACATCGTCGACGCGGGCGACGGCCGTTCGGATGTCGGCGCGGTCGTCGACCGTTCGGTCGATGACGTCGGTGCCCCGCCTCGGCGGTCGGCGGCGGCTCGGGCGGTCAAGCGAGGCGAGGACCTCGTCGGTTGCCTGCTGGCGTTGCCGTTGTTGGTGGTGGTGCTGCCGATCGTGGCGCTGGTGGTCCGGCTCGACTCGTCGGGCCCGGTGTTCTTCCGGCAGCGGCGTGTCGGGCGCGATGGCCGTGAGTTCGCCATGCTGAAGTTCCGGTCGATGTACACCGATGCCGAGGCCCGGCTCGATGCCGATCCAGAGCTGCACGCCCAGTGGCTGGCACACGACTGCAAGCTCCCGGAGGAGATCGACCCTCGGATCACCCGGGTCGGACGCTTCCTGCGGCGCACCAGCCTCGATGAGCTGCCGCAGGTGCTCAACGTGCTGGCGGGTCAGATGAGCCTGGTCGGGCCACGCCCCATCGAGCGTCGCCAGATCGAGCACCTCTACGGCGACCGTGCCGCCTGGTACGAGGCCACCAAGCCCGGCCTGACCGGCCTGTGGCAGGTCTCGGGGCGCAGCACGATCCAAGGTGATGCCCGGGTGGCGCTCGACATCGCCTACGTGCGGGCCTGGTCGCCGTGGCGTGACCTGGTCCTGGTGCTGCGCACCGTCCCGGCCGTGCTGCGCAGCGACGGCGCGCACTGATCGCTCAGCTCGAGGTGGCCACCTCGGCCGGCCGTGGCGGCTCGGCTGCCGGACGCGCACCGTTGGTGTCGCCGTAGCCCCCATAGCCGCCGTACCCGCCGTAGCCCTGTCCGACGCCGACGCCGTTCACGACGACGCCGATCAGCGACGCACCCACCTGGCGCAGCTTCTCGCCTGCACGACGCAGCCCGTCGGCATGGGTCTGTCCGGGGACGCAGACGAACAGCACGCCGTCCACGAACTGGCTCAGCGCCAGGGTGTCGGCCACCGGGAGCACCGGCGGGCAGTCGATGAGCACGAGGTCGGCACCGGCGGCCACCAACTTGTCGAGGACGTCATGGGTGCGTTCCGAACCGAGCAGCTCGGCGGGGTTGGGCGGCACCGGGCCCGACGGCAGGACCGCGAGCTGCCCGGGGCCGGACGTGGGCACCTTCACCAGCGAGTCGATCAGGCCGAGATCGCCGAGCAGCACCGACGTCAGGCCGGCGTCGGTGTCCTCGATGCCGAAGAAGCTCGCCAGCGTCGGCCGCCGCAGGTCGCCCGAGATGGCGACCACGCGCAGCCCGGCCTCCGCCAGCGCCAGCGCCAGGTTGGCGGTGACGGTCGACTTGCCCTCGGAGCCCGACGCCGAGGTCACCGCCAGGACGCGCTTCTCCTTGCCGAGGTTCGAGAACCGCACGCTGGTGCGCAGCGACCGGAACGCCTCGGCCGACGCCGACTCGCGCTCGGCGATGGATCGCGGCGTGGCGGGGAGGTGGTGACGGCGCAGCCGGCGGGACGACCGCAACGGGATCGTCCCGAGCACCGGTGCGCCGACGATGGCCGACACGTTGTCGGGCGTCACCTCGTCGGTCAGGCGCTCGATGACGAAGGCCCCGCTGACCCCGATGAGCAGGCCGAGCAGCGCGCCCAGCACGGCGGACCGCGTCGGCCGGGGATCGAACGGACCGGTGGGCAGCTGCGCCGGATCGACGACCTCCGCGTTGCCGGAGCTGAGGTCGGCTGTGGACTCGAGCTCCGCGGCGCGCTCCTCGTAGTCGTCGGCTCGGGTCAGCAGGCTGTCCCGCTCGGACTGGAAGGACGGGACCTCGGGGCTGTCCGGGGCGAAGGCGATGGCAGCGTCGATCTCGGCGACCCGGGACCGGAACTCCGCCGCCTTGTCGCGCAGTCCGGTCGCTCGCGCCTCGAGCGTGGACACGGTCTGGGCGCGGCGGGCCTCGACGTAGGCGTTGGCGATGGCGTCGGCACCATCGCGCGCCACCTCGGGATCGGTGCTCTCGACACGGATCTTGACGATGTCGGTGTCGGCGACGTTGCTGACGAGCACCGTGTCGACCTCGTCGGCCCGGTCACCCAACGTCTCGTCGGCGGCGGTGCGCACGGCCGCCGACTCGATGATCTCGATCTGGGTGTCGACCTCGCGCTTCGGGTCGATGCGCAGGGTCTGCCCGTCGAAGACCGCCTCGGCGTTGGGGTCGAGGATCCGCACGTCGGCGCTGGCGGCGTACCGCTGGGGCTGGGTGCTCGCCCACAGGTAGCCGATGAGCGCGCCCAGGATGGTCAGCCCGATGATCATCGGCGCGCGTCGTCGCAGGATGCGCAGGTAGTCCCTGAGATTCAGATCAGCATCCTGGGGATCCACCCGGGCCACGTCCCTTCAACGGCACGCCATCGCACAGCCGACCGGCGATGGTCGCCGCCTGACGATAGCGCCGGGCCGCGCCGCCGATGGCACGCGTCAGGGCGCAGCCGCGCCGTGTGCGGTCTGGACGTGGATCCCTCCCTGGCCAGGTGCTTCCTGGGTCACGACGGTGCGCAGCACGTCCCGCAGCGCCCGGGCCGCCGCCGACAACAGGGCGTGCCGGCGTGCGGCCAGCCCCACCGACCGGCCGGGCAGGCCCCGGACCGGGATCCGACGCCAATCGCCGCCGACCCATGACGGGGCGGCGCTGGCCGGCAGGATGGCAGCACCGAAGCCCTGGAAGGCGAGGGAGGCGAGCAGGCGCATGCCGTCCACCTCGGCCTGGGCGACGAGGGCACATCCCGCCGCGCTCGCTTCGGCGTCGAGCTCGTCGCGGAAGGTCGTGCCGGTCGGTTCCAGCAACAGCGGGACGCCGTCGAGGTCGGCGAGGGCGATGGCGTCGCGGTCGAACAGCGGGTGACCGGCGGGCGCGACGAGGACGCGCTCCTCGTCGAAGAGGGGCTCGACGTCGATGTCCGGCTCATCGAGCGGCAGGTTCACGACCGCCAGGTCCAACCGGCCCGACGCCAGCTGGGGGAGCAGCGATGACGTCGTGGCGTCCACGATCACCAGGTGCACCCGCGGCAGCTCGTGGGCGAGGGCGTCGATCAGCAGCGGCGACAGCCAGCGGGCGGTGGTCCCGATCATGCCCAGACGCACCGTGCCGGTGACCTCGGCGTTGAGCGAGGTGACGTCGGAGAGGAGGGCGTCGAGCTCGGCCTGGATGCGCCGTGCCCGTGCCACGACGACTGCCCCCTGCTCGGTGAGCGTCCCCGTCGCTCGGTCGACGAGCGTGGCGTCGAGCTCGCGCTCGAGGCGCGCCACGTGCGTCGAGACGTTCGACTGCACCGTGTGCAGGGCGCGGGCGGCGGCGGAGAAGCTGCCGTGCTCGGCGACGGCGAGCAGCGCGTTGAGCTGGCGGAGGTCCATCGCTGCCCATGATGGCATGTATCGGAAACAACTGTTGGACGGATGGCTCCGCCTTCGCCAAGATGGGCGGCACAACACAAGAACGAGAGTTGTGGTGCCTCCCCCCGGCAACCCTCTCGTCAACGGTTCGAGCCAGCCGATCCCCCCTCGGCCTCGGATCGCCCCAGAGCCGGTCCCCAGCGGACCGGCTCTGTTCGTTGCGGCTACCGTGCGGCCCATGTCCCAGGGTGCAGCGTTCTTCGACCTCGACCGCACGTTGATCTCCGGCGCCAGCGGCCCGGTGATCTCGGCGGCGCTGCGGGCCGTCGGCCTCCTGTCGGAGCGCCGGATCCCGGGTGAAGACCTCGTGTTCAGCATCTTCAACCGGTTCGGTGAGAACCGGCCGTCGATGCTGCTCACCCGCCAAGCCGTCCGGTTGGCGAAGGGATGGGACACCGAGGCCGCCCGCGAGGCCGGCGCCATCGCCGGCGCCGAGCTCGACGGGTTGGTGCAGCCCTATGCGCGCGTGCTGATCGAGCAGCACCAGGCCGACGGTCGGCCGGTGGTGCTGGCGACGACCACGCCGCGGCACCTGGTCGAGCCGTTGGCAGAGCGCCTCGGCTTCGACGGCGTGGTGGCCACGACCTACGCCGAGGCCGACGGCCGGTTCACCGGTGCGCTCGTCGGTCCGTTCGTGTGGGGGGCCGGCAAGCTCGAAGGCGTGCGCACCTGGGCCGAGGCGAACGGCGTCGAGGTGGAGGCGTCGACGGCGTACTCCGACAGCTACTACGACCTGCCGCTGCTGAGCGCGGTCGCCGAGCCGGTCGTGGTGAACCCCGATCCGCGCCTGCGCGTGCAGGCGCTCGCCCGTCGCTGGCCGGTGCTCCGCCTCGACGTGCCGGCGGGGGTCCCGAAGTTCCTGGGCATCGAACCACAGGAGGCGCTGCTGCCGTGGGCGCGCCCCGAGCTGGCGCTGTTCGCCCGCATCACGGTGGAGGGCACCGAGCACATCCCGCGCCACGGCGCCGCCATCTTGTGCGGCAACCACCGCAGCTACTTCGACCCGCTCGCCATCGGCATGGCCATCGGCGAGGTCGGACGGCCGGTGCGCTTCCTCGGCAAGAAGGAGGTGTTCGACGCCCCGGTCGTCGGCGACCTGGTGCGGGCGGCGGGCGGCATCAGGGTCGATCGCGGCACCGGCTCCGACGAGCCGCTGCGCGAGGCGGCCTCGGTGCTGGAGGCGGGCGAGCTCGTGGCGATCATGCCGCAGGGCACGATCCCGCGCGGTCGTGCCTTCTTCGATCCCGATCTCAAGGGCCGATGGGGTGCGGCGAAGCTGGCGGCGATGGCCCACGTGCCCGTGATCCCGGTGGGGCTGTGGGGTACCGAGAAGGTCTGGCCGCGCAACGCCAAGGTGCCGAACCTGCTGAACGTGCTCGACCCGCCCGAGGTGCTGGTCCGCGTCGGTGCGCCCATCGAGCTGGGCTACGACGACCCCGACGCCGACACGACGGCCATCATGGCGGCGATCACCGAGCTGCTCCCGCCCGAGGCGCGGGAGTGGCGCCAGCCCACCCCCGAGGAGCTGGCGCGCACGATGCCCTCGGGCGCCACGCCCGAGGCGATCAGCGCCGAGCACGAGGCGGCACGCCGCCCCGGCACGGACTGATCG
>JAGQTE010000013.1 GCA_020439175.1 Acidimicrobiales bacterium
CCGTCGTCGACGAGCCGTTCCCCGGCGCAGGCCCCCTCTCCGGTGTCGCCGGGGCGTTGCGGTCGGCGCCTGCGCCGGTCGTCGTCGTGGCCGCCTGCGACCTCCCGGCGCTCACGGTCGAGGCGGTGCAGCGACTGGTGCAGGCGCGCACGGAGGTCGATGCCGACGTGGCGGTCGCCCTCGTCGACGGCGTGCGCCAGGTGCAGCTGGCGTGCTGGACGCGGCGCTCCCTCGAAGCCGTCGAGCAGGCGCTGGCGGTGGGACGCCGCTCGATCCAGACGGTGCTCGACGACCTCGACGTGTGCGTGGTCGCCGACGTGCCCGCCGGGCAGCTGATCGATCTCGACACGCCCGCCGATGTGGACCGGTACGCTTCCGGGCCGTGACCACCGACGTTCCCCAGATCGCCGTCGACGAGCTCGCGGCCCGCCACGGCGACGGCGCCGTGATCGTCGACGTACGCATGCCCGACGAGTACGCCGCGGTCCACGTGCCGGGCGCGGTCCTGATACCGCTGCCCGAGGTGCCCGACCGCGTCGGCGAGCTGCCCCGCGACGTGCCGGTCTACGTCATCTGCCGCAGCGGCGCCCGCAGCCAGCGGGCCAGCGAGTACCTGCGTCCGCTGGGCATCGACGCCCACAACGTCTCGGGCGGGACCCTGGCGTGGATCGACGCCGGTCTCGCTGTCGACGGCGAGGGCGCCGGTTCGTGAACGACCGCGCCCCCGACGTCGGCGAGTTCGAGCTGATCGATTCCGACGACGCGCTGGCGAAGGTCGTGGCCGAGGTGGCCGACGAACCTCGCTACGCCATCGACACCGAGTTCCATCGCGAGCGCACCTACTTCCCGGCGCTGGGTCTGCTCCAGCTCGCCTGGCCGGGACGTCTGGTGCTGGTCGACGCGGTCGCCGCCGACGTCCGGGCGCTGCGACCGGTCTTCGAGGGTGACGGCCTCGCCGTGTTCCACGCCGCCGACCAGGACCTCGAGGTGCTGGAGGTGGCGGCGGGGGCGGCACCGGCACGCATCTTCGACACGCAGCTCGCCGCCGGCTTCCTGGGGATGTCGACGCCGTCGCTGTCGGCGCTGCACGAGCGCGAGCTCGGGCTGCGCCTGGCCAAGGGCGACCGGCTCACCGATTGGCTGGCGCGTCCGCTCACCGCAGACCAACTGCGCTACGCCGCGTCGGACGTGGCGTGGTTGTTGGAGGTGACCGACCGCCTCGAGGCTGCGTTGCAGGCCAAGGGTCGCTGGCAATGGGCCGTCGACGAGTGCGTGGAGCTCCGCAACCGCACCCGCGGTGCACGGGCGCCGGAAGACGCCTGGCGGCGGATCAAGGAGGCGCGCCAGCTGCGGGGGCCGGCGCGCAGCGTGGCTCAGGCGGTGGCCGCCTGGCGTGAGGAAGAGGCGGCCCGCCTCGACCAGCCGGTCCGGTTCGTCCTCCCGGACATCGCCATCATCTCCATCGCCAACCGACCACCGCGCGACGAGGCCGCGCTCCGCAAGGTCCGCGGCATCGACGGCCGCCACCTCCGCAAGGGTCAGGCCGAACGGCTGCTCGGTGTGATCGAGCAGGGCCGGACCGCGGCGCCACCTCCGGCCCGCGAGGTGGATGCGCAGCTCGACCGGACGCTGCGACCCGCCATCACCCTGGTGTCGGCCTGGGTGTCGCAACTGGCGCGGGACCTCGACCTGGACACGGCGCTGCTGGCCACGCGGCACGACATCGAGGACCTCCTCGTCGAGGCGCCCGATGCCCGGCTGCGCAGCGGCTGGCGCGCCGACCTGGTCGGTGAGCCCATCCGTCGCCTGGTCGGCGGCGACGCTGCGCTCGCCTTCGACGGTCAGGGTGGCCTGGTGCTCGAGGACCGCGTCGGCCGCCCGCCTACGTGACGACGGCGACCACGAGCACGCCGAGCAGCGCGATGGCGGCGGCGGCGAAGCGCCGATCGCCCCGGCGCAACCACCGTTGCACCAGCCACCCGATCCGCAGGGCCGGCGCGCCCACGAGCACGGCGACCATCACGCCGCCGGCGACGTCGCCGGCCCGACCGGGCAGCACGAGGGCGCCGATCGAGGCCGCCACGGCCACGGCGAACACGACCTGGAGCGCCACCACCAGCCGGCGCTGGCGCCCTGCCAGCGGTGACGGCACGGGCGCGGTCATCGGGCCGTCACCAGCAACAGGACGCCGATCCCGACGAGCAGACCGGAGATGACCCACCGTGCGGCCTGTGGATGCAGGCGCGACTGCACCCGTGCCCCGAGCAGGCCCCCGGCGAGGCTGCCGACGACGACGGCGGCGCCGGCGTGGGTGTCGACCCGGCCCTGGCTCGAGAAGACGGCCAACCCGGCGGCGGCGGTGATGCCGACGGTGAAGGTCGTGGTGGCGGCGGCCACCTTCACCGGGACGTGCATGAGCTCGGACATCACCGGGGTCTTGACGAACCCGCCGCCGATGCCGGCGAGCCCGGAGATGATGCCGGCGCCGATCATGGCGCCCAGACCTGCCGGAACCCGCCGAGCGCTGTAGGGGACGACCTCGTCACCGAGGTGGTAGGAGCCGCCGAGGGTGCCCGGCCACTCGCCTGCAGGTTCGGCGCCGAAGGTCGGCGACGGCAGGTTGCGCATGCCCTTGCGGGTGGCGCCGGCGAACGCGGCGCCGATGGCCACGATGCCGAGGAGGCGGGCCAGCACGTCGGCGTCGATGACGTTGCCGACGAGCGCCCCGACGATGGCACCTGCCGATGCCGGGATCTCCAGCAGGACGCCGAGCCGCTGGTGGACGAGCCCGTCGCCGAGCTGGCGCGGCGCCGCCGCCAGGGAGCCGGCGGCCACCGACATGATGCCGAGTGGCGCGGCCAGACGCGGGTCCACGCCGAGGACGACGAGGAGGGGGACGAGCAGGATGGCACCGCCCAGGCCCCCGACCGATCCGACCAACGCCGTGCCGAGGCCCAGCGGCAACAAGATCCACGCTGCCGGCATGGTCAGCCCGCTCGCAGCACGACGGCCTCGCCGGGCGCCAGCACCCCGTCGAAGGCGCCGCGTCGCCCCGGGACGGCGCTGGAGCACTCGACCTCGCCGGCGCACCCGGCGACGCGGACCTCGTCCGTCGTCGCCATGTGCACGAGGACGAGGCGGGCGGCGTCACCGTCGGCCTGCCGCCGATATGCCAGGACGTCGTCGTTGCCGACGTCGAGCAGCTCGAGCGTGCCGGCACGCAGGCTGCGCGAGTGGCGTCGCAGGGCCAGCAGCTCGCGATACAGCCACAGGATCGACTCCGGGTCCTGGCGCAGTCGGTCCACGGACCTGACGTCGGCCTCGGGCGGCCACGGCAGCCAGGGGTCCTCGGTCGCCCAGCCGTGCGTCGGCGAGTCGTCCCACGGGATGGGACAACGGCATCCGTCGCGTCCACCCGGATCCACGACCCGATCCGGCGCGATGGTGCCGTCCTGCAGTCCGAGCTCCTCGCCGGCGTAGAGGAACGGCGTGCCGCGCAGGGTCAGCAGCAGCACCGCTGCCGCCCGCGCCGCGGCATCGGTGCCGTAGCGGGTGCGGTGGCGCCGGTTGTCATGGTTGGACAGGACCCAGGTCGGCCAGGCGCCGCGTGGCCCCAGCTCGGCCTCGGTCCGGCGGATCTGCGAGCGCCACGCCGACGCCGACCACGGGGCGAACAGCGGCGGGAAGTTGAAGCACAGGTGCAGCTCGTCGTCGTCGCCGTAGTACTCGGCCACCTGGGCCGTGTCGAGGAGGTAGACCTCCCCGACGGCCATGCGATCGCCGGCGTCGTCGAGCAGGGTGCGCAGCCGCCGGAGCAGGGGATGGGTCTCGGGGCGATGGTTGAGCGGCACATGGGTGAGCTCGACCAGGTCGTCGGGATCGTCCGGCAGCGCCGGATCCTTGCCGATGAGGTGGATCACATCCATGCGGAAGCCGTCGACGCCTCGGTCGATCCAGAACCGCAGGGTGTCGTGCATCGCCGCTTCCACCTCGGGGTTGGCCCACTGCAGATCCGGCTGCTCCGGCAAGAAGCAGTGCAGGTAGTACTGGCCGGTGGCGTCGTCGAACGTCCAGGCATCACCGCCGAAGGCGGCACGCCAGTTGTTCGGCGGGCCGCCACCGGGGGCGGGGTCGCGCCACATGTAGAAGTCCCGCAGGGCGGCGTCCCGGGACGTCCGGGCCGCCTGGAACCACGGGTGCCGGTCGGACGTGTGGTTCGGCACCCAGTCGAGCAGCACCCGTAGGCCGCGGTCGTGGGCCTCGCCGATCAGGCTGTCCATGGCGGCGAGGTCGCCGAACACGGGGTCGACGTCGCAGTAGTCGGCGACGTCGTAGCCGAAGTCGGCCATCGGTGACGGGAAGACCGGGGAGAGCCACAGTCCGTCAACGCCCAGCCACGTCAGGTGGTCAAGGTGCCGCCGGACGCCGTCGAGGTCGCCGATGCCGTCGCCGTCGGTGTCACAGAACGACCGCGGGTAGATCTGGTAGATGACCGAAGACTTCCACCAGGGTTCATCAAAAGGCATGGAAAGGGAACCTCATGTGGTCAGCGTGGACGGGTGAGGGTGTGAGGCTAGACTGAGCCGACTTCATCTGGCCTGATCGGGAGACTGCCCGTGAAGAAGGGGCGCCATCGTCGCTTCGAGGAAGCTCGAGCTCTCAAGCGAACGAACGACACAGAAGACCTCAGCACGATCTTCGAGGAAGATCGTGCTCCTGAGCCTTGCCCGGAGTGCGGAGCAGCGCCGGGGGCCGAGCACGCCTCGTGGTGCATGCACGACGAGCTCGATGAGGACTGAGGCACCACCGGCGTCCTAGGCCGACCGCGCCAGATCGATCGCCCGGTCGATGGCCCGATCGATGTCGTCGTCGTCCATGATCACCATCGTGCGCCGGTTGCCCGACCGCGCCGCCAACGACGCTTCGGCACGGTCGCGGCTGGGATCGTGCAGCTGGTCGGGCACATCGACGAGCAGCTGACCGATCACGATGCCCGACAGCTGCGACCGATCGCCGCGCCGACGCCCGTGGTAGTACTGCACAGGGCCGGCGTACACGGCGCCGCGTTCGACGCGGAACTCCGGGAGCCGACCACCGTGGCGCTCGAGGCGGTGGACCAGCTGCATCAGCACCTGGTGCTGCACCCGGGTGCGCTCGTCGCACAGGTCGCGCACGAACCCGGCGTCGACGGGGTTGGTGGCCTTGTCGATCATCTGCAAGGCGGGGAGGTACGAGCGCTTCTTCTTGCCGGCGCGGGTGCGCCGGATGGCGCGCGGTGAGGGCCGTACCCGCGAGACGCGAGCCAGCGCCGGGTGCTCGACGAAGCGCCCGGCGTCGTTCCCGTTGAGCTTGGCCCGGCGCATCAGCACGTCCTGATGACGTACGTCGACGTCGACCGTCGCCCGTTCGGCCGCGTCGCGCACCAGCACCAGCGCCCAGACCAGCACCCGGTTCTCGTCGATGTCGTACGCCCGAGACGGCGCCGCGCACACGAACACGTCGGGGTTGCCGAAGCTCGACGCTCGGGCGGCGAGCGTCTCGGACCACAGGACCGGGCCGCGCAGCTCGCCGACGCAGCGCTCCGCCTGGGTCTGCATCGAGGTCGCCAGCGATCGGATGCTGTGGGGGAGCTCGTCGAGCAGGAGCTCGGCCTCGGGCGAGGTGGCGATCACGGCGCCGACCAGCTGCGCGATCTCCTTGGCCGGCAGCCCGACGAGCGCCCCGACCGTCGCGGCCACGTCGAACGGTCGGGCCAACCGGCCCCAGAGGTCGTCGAGCGCATCCCAGCCGGCGTCGCCCGGCGCCAGGGCCTCGGTCGACTCGGCCGCGAGGTGGGTGGTGTTCGCCATGGCGCCGTCGCGGTGCTCAGACCGCCAGCTCGACGCCCAGGACGTCGCTGATCGTCCGCTGCGCCTCCGCCTGCTCCGGTGGATCGAGGAACTGGGCGACCGTCCGGTAGAGCGTGGTGGCTCGACGATCTTCCATGCCCTCGAACTGCGGCAGGAAGTAGGCGTAGAACACCTCGTAGATCAACCGGGACTCGCTCGGCCCGTCCTTGGCCCGCCGTGCCGCATAGCGGGCGGCGTCGATGTAGACGGCCGGGCCGAGATCGCTGAACCGGCGCAGGCACAGCAACTTGGCCACCACGTTGCCCGGGCCCTGCAGGAGCTGCTCGTACGCCGCCTCGGAGGGCGTGCCGACCTCGATGAATGCGAAGCGGCGCATGAGGGCGTACGACATGTCGAACAGCAGGTTCTTGTCGAACACGTTCATGGTGGCGATGATCCGCCAGTTCGCCGGCACGCGGATGACGTCGGTCTTCTCCGGCGGCTCGATGCCCGGCGGCACGATCGAGATCGGCAGGGGCTGGCCCTTGCGCTTGAAGGGCAGCACGACGGCCGAGCCGGACAGCACGGTGAACAGCTGGCCGAACGCTCGGTCGAAGTTCGATCGGTTGAGCTCGTCGATCACCAGCCAGCGCCCGGACTCGATGGCATCCACGAAGAGCCCCGGGCGGAAGATGAGGCCGTCACCGGTCGGCTGGAGGCCACCGATGGTCTCGAACGTCGTCCACTCGCTGGTGGCGGTGGTGGGCAGGAACCCGGTGCACATCATCGACTGCCGGGCGACCTCGGCCGCCACGTAGGCCAGGGTCGTCTTCCCGGTGCCGGGCGGTCCGGTGAAGATCACGTGCTTCTGGGCATCGATGGCGGCGACGAGCTGCTCGCAGACGTGCTCGGGCATGAGCAGGCCGTTGTCGAGGCAGGCCTTCTCGAGCTCTTGGGCGTTGAACGCGCGCATGGTGGGTCACCTGTCGGCCGAACCGGCCTGTTTGTTGAGCGCCGGGTGGGGGAGGAAGGTCTCGATCGGGCGGCGCTCGATCAGCTCGACGAGCTGGGCGTAGACCTCGTCACCGACGAGCTCGGCGATCTCGTCGGCCAGGGTCAGGTACACCGGTCGATGTCCGACGAACGCCTCGCCCGACTCGGTGCACCACCAGTGGAACTCGGCACCGCCTTCGCCCCAGTCGCGCCGCTTCCACTCGCGCAGGTGCACGGTCGTGTGGCCGAGGTCGTCGGTGGTCTCGTCGAAGCGCAGCGGCACCTGCCAGCAGACCTGCGGCTTCCAGTCGATCGGTCGCTCGCCGAGGGCCAACGCCTTGGCGTGGAGTGCACAACCGGGCCCCGTGGAGAACGTGGTCCGGTTGGCGAAGATGCATGCGCCGTCGACCGTGCGGGTGACCCATTCGCCGTGCTTGTTGCGGTGGATCGGGCCGCCCTTCGCCTCGGCTCGGTCCTTGAACTGCCAGTCGGCGTCGGTGAGCTGATCGACCAGCGAGGCCACCCGCTTGCGGTCCGCCTTGTCGATGAAGTGGGCGCCGTACGTGCAGCACCCGTGCACGAGCTCGGGGGCCGGGGCCGTGAGCACGCCGAGGCACCCCTCGCCGAAGATGCAGCTCCAGTTGCTGGTGAGGAAGGTGAGGTCGAACTCGTAGGTGACCCCGTCGACGTCGAAGGAGACGAGCTCGTGGAGGTCGTCGGGCGAAGGCATGCGGCTGCACTGTAGCGGCGTGTAGAACTGCCTCATGGACGACCGCCTGGACCAGATCGCCGCGCAGCTCGACGACATCGCGGAGCAGCTCGCCGAGGTGGCGATCGACCGGTTGCAGGTGGCGGTCGCCGATGGCGACGAAGCCGCAGGGCGTCAGGAACGGGTGATCACGCGGGCGCGGCGGGCGGTGGAGAAGGCGGCGGCGCTGCTGCACGAGACAGCCGATCGATGAGCTGCCGCAGCCGGGCATAGCTCACCCGGTCGAACCGCAGGGCCAGGCGCGGCAGCTCGACGTGGTCGCCGTCGGCGATCTCGGGCTCGCTGGCGGTGGTCCGGCCGATGCCCCCGCTGACGCAGATGTCGGCGAACTCGTCGTTCAGCTCGGCGAGCAGGTCGTCGCCGATGTCGTGCGTCAGGCGCAGGACCAGGCGCTGCCCCACGTACCGCTGGGAGTGGTACGTGCGGTAGAAGGCCGTGATGTGGTGCACCGCGTCGGCGATGTCGTGGCAGCGGTGCACCATCGACAGGTCATCGGCGCCGATGAGGCCGCGCGCCAGCAGCTCCTGGCGAACGAAGCCTTCCCAGGTCGCCCAGTACGTGCCGCCGGGCGGTTCGAGGAGCACGACCGGCGCCAGCGGTGCCCGGCCGGTCTGCATCAGCGTGAGGAGCTCGAACGCCTCGTCCATCGTGCCGAAGCCGCCGGGCAGGAGGGCGAAGGCGTGGGACTCGCGCATGAACGTGATCTTGCGCGTGAAGAAGTAGCGGTAGTTGATCAGCTTGGGATCGTCGGCGATCACGGGCGCCGCGGCGGCCTCGAACGGCAACAGGATGTTCACGCCGAACGCCTGGTCGGCGCCGGCGCCCTCGATGCCGGCGGCCATGATGCCCGGCCCGGCGCCGGTGATGACCATCCATCCGGCCTCCGCCATCGCCGCGCCGAGGTCGCGAGCGGCGGCGTAGGCGGCGTCGTCGGGGGTGATGCGTGCCGAGCCGAAGATGGCCAGCTTGCGGGTGGCGGCGTAGGGCTCGAAGACCATGAACGAGTACCGCAGCTCCTTGAGTGCGGCGCTCACCAGCTTCAGCTCGCCGCGGTCGGCCGCCTCGCGGCCCATGCGCAGCGCCGAGACGACCATCTCGAACACCAGGTCGTGGTCACGCCCCACGCCGGCCTGCTCGACCAGCGCTTCGACCGCGGCATCGAGGTCGGCGTCGCCGGTGCGGTAGCGGGGCGTGCGCGCCGGCATCTGCTCAGGCGAGCGCGCCGACGCGCCCGTACAGCGTGGTGCGCTGCGCCAGCGTGCGGCCCAGTGGCTCGACCAGCGCGCGGAAGTCGCCTTCCTCCATCAGCTGGCCGTGCGTGGCGCCGGCGGCGCGCGAGATGTTCTCGTCCATGAGCGTGCCGCCGAGGTCGTTCCCACCGGCCTGGAGCACCTGGGCCGCGCCGGCGCTGCCGAGCTTCACCCATGACGCCTGGATGTTGTCGATCAACCCGTGGTAGGCGATGCGACCGATGGCGTGCATCAGCAGCGCCTCGCGGAAGGTGGGCCCGCGCCGTGCCTTGTGCTGGAGGTACAGCGGCGCCGCCATGTGGACGAACGGCAGCGGCACGAACTCGGTGAAGCCACCGGTCTCGCGCTGCAGCGCCCGCGTGCGCACCAGGTGGCGCGCCCAGTGGCGCGGCGTCTCGACGCTGCCGAACATGATGGTGATGTTCGATCGCAGCCCGACCTGGTGCGCGGTGCGGTGGGCGTCGAGCCACGCTTCGGTGTCGAGCTTGTCGGGGCAGATGACGGCGCGGACCTCGTCGTCGAGGATCTCGGCGGCGGTGCCGGGCAGGGTGGCCAGCCAGGAGTGGCGCAGGCGGGTGGAGTATTGCGCTCAGTGCTCACCGAAGCGGTAAACTCCCTCGGTGACCTCGAGCGCGGTGAACCCGTGCACGTGGATCTGCGGCGCCGCCTCCTTCACCGCCCGGGTGACGTCGATGTAGTAGTCGCCGTCGAAGTCGGGATGGATGCCTCCCTGGAGGCACACCTCGGTGGCACCGACGGCCACGGCCTCACGCACGCGGTCGGCGATGTCGTCGAGCGTGAGCAGGTAGGGCGTGCCGCGCAGGTTCAGGCTGAGCGGCCCCTTGGAGAACCCGCAGAAGCGGCACTTGAACGTGCACACGTTCGTGTAGTTGATGTTGCGGTTGCGGACGTAGGTGACGGTGTCGCCGACGACGCTGCGCCGCAGCTCGTCCGCCAGCTCGCACACGGCAGCGACCTCCCGGCCGCGAGCGCCGAAGAGCGTGACCAGCTCGTCCTCCTCGGGCTGCTGGCCGAGCAGCACCCCGTCGAGCACCTCCCGCACGGCACCGCCTGCGGCTGCCGGACGGCCCACGAGCTGGGGCGGCGCCACCGACGCCCCCGAGTACCACGCGGTGGAGCGCGGGCCGAGGTGCAGGATCTCGATGCCGTCGTCGACCTGCTCGGGACTCGGCGGGCGCAGGTGCTGGACGAACACCGCACCGGGATCGTCGCGACCGAGGCCCTCGGCGTCGGCGCGGTCCATGACGGCGAAGTGCAGCCCGGGGTCGAGGAAGCGGTCGCGCTCGGCGACGACCTCGGGGTAGACGGTCAGGCGCGGCGCGAGCGTGTGGCCGGCGGCCTCGGTGACCTCGCGCAGCCGGTCGAGCGCCGGCCACGGGCGCTCGGGGTTGACGTGGTCGGCCGTGATCGGGCTGACGCCGCCCCAGTCGTCGATGCCGGCGGCGAGCAGGTCGCCGAAGTCGTCGCTCAGGTTCGGTGGCGCCTGGAGGTGCACATCGGCCGGCAGGAGCAGGCGTGCCAGCGCGATCGTCTCGAGGAAGTCGTCGCGTGGGCACGGCGCTGACGTGTGCATCGCCGTGCCGGCCTTCGGCAGGAAGTTCTGGACGATGACCTCTTGGACGTGGCCGTGGCGGGCGTGCGCGTCGGCGATGGCGGCGATGGTGGCGATGCGGTCGCGGCGCGTCTCACCGATGCCGACGAGGAGGCCCGTCGTGAAGGGGATGGCCGCAGCTCCGGCGGCGTCGAGGGTGGCCAGGCGCCGTGCGGGCACCTTGTCCGGGCAGTTGCGGTGGCACGCCAGGTCCTCGGCGACCGATTCGACCATCATGCCCTGCGAGGGCGCCACCGAGCGCAGCGCCGCCAGCTCCTCGGCCGTCAGCGCACCGGCGTTGGCGTGGGGGAGCAGGCCGGTCTCGTCCAGGACGAGCCGGCACATGGCAGCGAGGTAGTCGACCGTCGACGCGTACCCGTGCTCGTCGAGCCACGCCCGCGCCGCCGGGTAGCGGGCCTCGGGCGCCTCGCCCAGCGTGAACAGCGCTTCGTGGCAGCCGGCCCGAGCGCCCCGGCGGGCGATCGCCAGGACCTCGTCGGGGGACAGGAACGCCGAGGTGAGCCGGGCCGGGGGCTGGGCGAACGTGCAGTAGCCGCAGCGGTCACGGCACAGCATCGTGAGCGGGATGAACACCTTCGGCGAGAAGGTCACCCGTGTGCCGAAGGCGGCGTCGCGCACCGCCCGGGCTCGTGCCATCAGCTCGTGGAGGGGCGCATCGATCGGCCCCCCGTCGAGCGCGACGGTGGGGCTTGCGGTCGCGTCGCCTACCATGCCAGCGAACCTTATCGGCGCCGCGACGCCGGACCACTGACGGAGGATCATGCGGGGCGTACTGCGTTTCAGGGTCGGCCGGACCCCGGTGGCCGTGCAACCGTGGTTCTGGGTGACGGCGGTGCTGCTCGGTCTGGGCAGCCGCAGCCTGCTGGCCTTCGTGCTGTGGCCGCCGGTGCTGTTCATCGCCATCCTGCTCCACGAGATGGGCCATGCCCTGGCGTTCCGCCGGTTCGGGTCGAGCGCGGCGATCGAGCTGCACGGCCTCGGCGGCGTCACCATGGGGCGGGTCGATCGGGCATCGCACGACATGGCCGTGAGCCTGGCCGGGCCGTTCGCCGGCTTCGCGCTCGGCGTGCCGCTGTGGTTCCTCACCCGTGACGTGGTGCTGTTCGATCCGTCGCTCCCGGTCCAAGCCGCGTGGATCGCCGTGCAGCTGTTCATCTGGATCAGCGTGTTCTGGGGCTTGTTCAACGTCCTGCCGATGCTCCCTGTCGACGGCGGGCACGCCCTGGACGCCGGGTTGGCCTGGTGGCGCGGGCACGTCATGACCCGCACGACGCAGGTCGTGTCGATCATCACCGGCGGCGCCGTGGTGCTGTTCAGCCTCTACGCCTGGCTGGTGCTCGGTTGGGCGTACGTCACCTGGATCATGCTGCTGGCTGCGCTGAGCCTGTGGGCGAACATCTCGGCCTACCGCCGCTACCGGTCGACCGCGCGCACCTACGGCGAGGCGATCAACGAGCTCGCCGGCAACTTCGGCGGGATCACGGGCGGTGGCGGTGGCATGGCGCCGGCCGACGACGACGACATCGTCGACCTGGACCGCGAGCGCAAGCGCCGCCGCAAGACCCGCTCGGTCAAGGACGACATCGCCGATGCCCTGAGCGCGCTCGAACGCCACGACCGCGACGCTGCCATGCGGGCCATCCATGCCGCCCGACGGCAGAAGCCGGGCGGCAGGACCGAGACGCTGCTGGTCGAGATCGAGGCGTGGGCGTGCCTGGCGGGGCGCGAGGCCGACGATGCAGCACGCCTGGCCGAGCAGCTCCCGCGGCGCCACCCGGCCAAGCCGTTCCTCGACGCGGGCATCCTGATCGTGCGCGGCGACCGCGACGGCGGTGCGGAGGCGTTGGCGCAGGCGCTGCTGGCAGGCCCCGACGATCACAGCCGTGTCCTGGCCATCGAGCTGGCGGCGTCCGAAGGCCTGACCGAGGAGGTGGCACGTCACCTCCTCGAGCAGGGCTCCGGTGGGTTCGAGGAGACGTTGCGCTTCCAGCAGGGCCTCAAGGGCCTCGGGAAGACGGCGCACGCGGCGATCGTCGACGACGTGATTCTGGGTGGGGCGTGAGAACGCTAGGTTGTCGCCGTGTCGAACGCTCCTGAACCCTCTCGTCCGGTGCCCCGTCGTGCGTCCGGGTTGCGGCGCGGGCTCGAGGACGAGTTCGGCTCGGCAGCCAAGGCCGTGTTGCAGGGTGAGCCGGAGCTGGCGCTGATCGCCGTCGAACGGATGCGCAGCTTCGAGCTGCGCGACGGCTGGCTGAGCGTCGCCGATCAGCTCGAGGCGTGGGCGTGGCTCCAGCGGGGCGACGTCGCCGCCGCACGTCCGCTCATCGAGCGCGTGCCGGAGGGCACCGTGGCCCGCCGCTGCCTCGAGCTCGGTCGCGAGCTGACCGAGCAGGACGGCGCACTGCAGGTCGTGCCCAACGAGGTGGCCCACCTGGCCGCCACCGGCGCCGCCACGGCCGAGCCCGACGGCGGTGGCGCCGTGGCGCTCAGCGTCCTCGCCGCCGAGGTGGCGCGACGCGGTGGTGCCGGCGCCATCGGCGAGCGGCTGCGCCACAGCGAGAGCCCAGACGAGGCGGCCGGCGCCGCCGGGGCATTGCGCTGGTTGTCGGAACGGCTGCGCATCGCCGGGTTGACGGACGCGGCGCACCTGCTCGACGCCGGCTGAGCGCGCCGGCGCGGGTCAGCCCGAGATCGGTCCGAGATCGCCGGCAGCGGCCCGATCGGCGAGGAACACCACGCGGTCCGCGGTGACGCGCGCCGCCGGCACGTCGCCATCGCCGAACACCCGCTGCAGCGCCTCGCGCTTGGCCTCGCCGGACACGGTCACGAGCACCAGGTGGGCACGTGCGATGCCCGTGAAGGTCAGCGTCATCCGCGGGTGCGGGTTGTGCCCCAGCGGGTCCGTGTTGGACGTCACCAGTCGGCCGGGGTCGGCCTCGAGCGCGGCGGACTCGGGGAACAACGAGGCCGTGTGGCCGTCGGGACCGAGGCCGAGGTGGACGAGATCGATGCGGCCCAGCTCCGACAACCGAAGCTGGTAGGGGTCGGGGCCCTCGTCGCAGCGCATGGGGTAGGTGGCGTTGGCCGCTCCGACCCGGTCGAGGAGCGACTCGCGCGCCAGCCGGTAGTTCGAGTCCGGATCGTCGAGCGGCACGCAGCGCTCGTCGCCCCAGTAGAGGTCGACGTTCCACCAGTCGATCTGGGTGCCTGCGGACGCGGCGAGGTGCTCGTAGCAGGCGCGCGCCGTGCTCCCGCCGCTGAGCGCCAGGGAGAAGGTCGACGACGGTCGGCTGAGGTACGCCTCGATGACGCGCTCGGAGAACTCGGCGGCGACGTCGTCGACGATCTCGAGCGTCCGGCTCACGGTCGCAGCTCGTGGGCCTTGGTGTCGAGGGCGGCGATCAGCTCGTCGAACGACTTGCTGAACGACGCCACGCCTTCGGCCTCGAGGGTGGCGGTCACGTCGCCGAGATCGACGCCGACCTCGGCGAGCCGATCCAGCACCGATCGGGCGGCGGCGAGGTCGGCGTCGACCGTCCGGGCGATCGTGCCGTGGTCCTCGACGTCGGCGAGGGTGCCGTCGGGCATGGTGTTGACCGTATCCGGCCCGATGAGCGTGTCGACGTACAGCGTGTCGGGGTACGCCGGGTTCTTCGTCGAGGTCGAGGCCCACAGCGGCCGTTGCAGTCGGGCGCCCTTGGCGGCCAGCGCGTCCCATCGCTCGCCTGCGAACCGCTCGAGGAACAGGCCGTAGGCCAGCTGGGCGTTGGCCACCGCCGTCTTGCCCTGGAGCTCGAGCGCTTCGGGCGTGCCGATGGCGGCGAGGCGGTTGTCGGCCTCGGTGTCGACCCGTGACACGAAGAACGACGCCACCGAGGACACGGTGGAGAGGTCGCCGCCCGACGCGGCGTACCGCTCCAGGCCGTTCAGGTAGGCGTCGATCACCTCGCTGTAGCGCTCGATCGAGAACAGCAGCGTGACGTTGACGCTGCGACCTTCGGCGATCATCTGCTCGATGGCGGGCAGCCCTTCTGCCGTGCCCGGGATCTTCACCAGGAGGTTGGGCTGAGCGATCGTCTCGTTGAGGTGGCGTGCGGCGGCGATGGTGCCATCGGTGTCGTGCGCCAGCGAGGGCGCCACCTCGACCGACACGAAGCCGTCGCCGCCTCCACTGGCGTCGAAGACGGGGCGCAGGATGCGGAGCGCCTCGCGGATGTCGGACGTCACGAGCTCCCAGTAGCTGTCGGTGACGGTGCGACCGTCGCGCATCAGCGTCCCGAACTGGTCGTCGTAGGCGTCGGACGCCTCGATGGCCTTCTGGAAGATGGTGGGGTTCGAGGTGATGCCCCGGATGCCCCGCTCGACCCAGCGCTCCAGCTCGCCGGAGGTGATCCAGCCGCGCTTGAGGTTGTCGAGCCATGGGCTCTGCCCCTCGAGGTCGTACAAGTCGTGCAGTCTGCCCATGATCGTCCCTCTCGATCTCGGTCGGTCAGCCCACCAGGCGGCGGGCTTCGTCGGCGACGTGGCCGGGCTCGATCCCCAGCTGACGCAGCACCTCGGCGCCCGGCGCGCTGGCGCCGAAGCGGTCGATGCCCACCGACGCGTCCGCCCAACGGGCCCAGCCGAACGTCGTCGCCGCCTCGACGGACAGCACCGGCACGCCCTGCGGCAGCACCTCCGCCCGATAGCTCGCGTCCTGGGCCTCGAACAGCTCCCAGCACGGCATCGACACCACCCGGGCGGCGATGCCGCCGGCAGCGAGCTGGGTGGCGGCATCGACGCACACCGCCACCTCGCTGCCGGTGCCGATCAGCACGACGTCGGGATCGGGCACATCGACGAGGACGTAGGCGCCGCGCAGCAGGCCGGCGTGATCAGCTGTGCCCTCGAGCACCGGCAGGTTCTGGCGCGTCAGCACGAGCGCCACCGGTCCGTCGTGGCCGATGGCGAAGGTCCACGCCGCCGCGCACTCGTTGGCGTCGGCGGGGCGGATGACCGGCAGGTCGGGCATGGCGCGCATGGCGGCGAGGTGCTCGATCGGCTGATGGGTCGGTCCGTCCTCGCCGAGCCCGACCGAGTCGTGCGTCCAGGAGAAGATGACCTTGAGCTTCGACAGCGCGGCGATGCGCACCGCGCCGCGCATGTAGTCGGAGAACACGAAGAAGGTGCCGCCGAACGGGATGACGCCGCCGTGCGCGGCCATCCCGTTCATGATCCCGCCCATGCCGTGCTCGCGCACGCCGAAGTGGATCTGTCGGCCCTCGGGGTGCAGGGGCGAGAACGCGGTCGCCGCCTTGAGCTCGACACCGGTGTTCTCGGTGAGGTCGGCGCCGCCGCCGATCAGCCCAGGCACCTGGTCGATGATGGCGTTGAGGCAGGCGTCGGACGCCTTGCGCGTGGCGATCGACGTGCCGGGCTCCCACGTCGGGAGCGCGTCCTGCCACCCGTCGAGCCCGGTGCCGGCGAGGCAGGCCTCGATCTCTGCGCGGTGGGTGCTCCAGCCCGACCACAGCTGCTCCCAGGCGTCGCGCTCGGCGGCACCGGCGCGGCCGGCGGCCCGGTAGAACGCCAGCACATCGTCGGGCACGAAGAACGCCTCGTCCGGCGGAAGGCCCATCACGGCCTTCGTGGCGGCGATCTCCTCGGCGCCGAAGGGCGACCCGTGGGCCTTGGACGTGTCCGTGAGGTTGGGGGAGGGCCAACCGATGTGGCTGCGCAGCACCAACAGCGTCGGCTTGCCGTCCGTGGAGATGCCGCCGCGGATGGCAGCCTCGAGGGCGTCGAGGTCGTTGGCGACCTCGCCGAGGCGCACGACATGCCAGCCGTACGAGGCGAAGCGGGCGGCGGCGTCGTCCGTGAGCGCCAGCTCGGTGGGCCCGTCGATGGTGATGTGGTTGTCGTCGTAGACGACCACCAGCTTGTCGAGGCCCAGGTGCCCGGCCAACGATGCCGCCTCGTGGCTGATGCCCTCCATCAGGTCGCCGTCGGAGGCGAGCACGAAGGTGCGGTGGTCGAAGAGCTCCGGACCGAACCGCGCCCGCAGGTGATGCTCGGCGAGTGCCATGCCGATGCCGTTGGCGACGCCCTGGCCGAGGGGACCCGTCGTCACCTCGACACCTGTGGTGTGGCCCCGTTCCGGGTGGCCCGGCGTCTTCGAGCCCCACTGGCGGAAGTCCCGCAGGTCGTCCAGCTCCAGGCCGTACCCCGTGAGGTAGAGCATCGAGTACAGCAGGATGGACGCGTGGCCGCACGATAGGACGAAGCGGTCACGGTTGGGCCAGTCCGGAGCGTCGGCGTCGTGGCGCATGATGCGGGTCCACAGCACGTGGGCCAACGGCGCCAGGGCCATGGCGGTGCCTGGATGCCCCGAGTTCGCCTGCTGGGGTGCGTCCATGGCCAGGCCGCGGATGACGTCCACGCACCGCTGCTCGAGTTCGGGGTCAGCCACTTGCTCCATCGCCTCCTGGTCGCGCCTTCGGGCGAGCCTATCTGTTCGCTCCGAGGCGCTGGACCGAGTGGCTAACGTGGTGAGGTGACCCAGCAGGCGGCGAACGTCTCGACACGCGAGGCGATCCTGATCGAGGCACGGCACCGGTTCGCCGAGCACGGCTACGACGCCACGTCGCTCAACCAGATCGCCGCCGCCGTCGGCATCAAGCGGCCGAGTCTGCTGCACCACTTCCCGTCCAAGGACGCGCTCTACCGCGAGGTGTTCGAGACGGCGCTGACCGACTGGATCCTGCTGGTCGACGGCGCCGGCGACGGTCCGGACCGCTTCGAGGAGCCGGACGTGCCCCAGGGCGGCGCCGCGGGGGCATGGGCCCAGGTCGACCGCGTGCTGACCGCCGGGTTCCGCTTCTTCATGGAGAACCCGGACTTCGTGCGGATCGCCCGACGCGAGGCCGTCGACGGCGGCACCCGCCTCGGCATCGACCTCGGTCTGGCGCTCCAGCCGCTGTTCACCCGGGCGACCAGCTACTTCGAGCGCGAGATGGACGCCGGGAACTTCCGCCGGTTCGATCCTGAACAGCTGTTGCTCACGGGCTACGGCGCGCTGTTGAGCTACTTCTCCGACGTGCCGTTCATCAGCGCGCTCACCGGGCAGGACCCGCTGAGCGACGACGCGCTCGAGGCCCGGCTGGCGCACTTCCGCGCCTTCTTCCGCGCTGCCCTGCTGCCCGTCGACGTCGACCCGAACGGGTAGTCAGACGCCGCAGACCTCGATGGCCCAGGCGGCGAGCGCGTCCAACGCGTTGTCGTCGATCTGGGCCGACGCCGCGTGAAACCGCCAGCCGCCGTCGCTCCACTGTGAGAGCACCGGTCGGAAGCTGCACCGGGGACCGAGCACCGTGCACGCGCTGCGCCGTGCCTGCGGCCACAGCACGCTCAGCGCCATCACCTGACCGATCACGGCGTCGGTGCGGTCGCCCGCCAGCCCCAGCCGCGCTGCCGCCACCGCCACCAACCCGGCGCTCGCCTCGACGTGCACCTGGTCGAGCCAGGCTGCGGCCTCGACCTCCAGTCCGGGCGCCGTGCACGTGCTGGCGGCGTGCAGCCAGGCCTCGAGCGGGTCGAGCGCACCAGCGGGGTCGGCGATGGCCTCCGCCACCAGGCGGCGCGGCACCTCGCCGTCGCACGCCTCGGCGAAGGTGCGCCAGCCGAGCGCCTCCGCCTCCGACGACCACACCTCGTACGGGTCGACGCCACGCCACCAGGCGGCGGTCGACGCCAGCGGCAGCCGATTGGCCGTCGCCTGCACCATGGGGTTCGCCAGGTAGCCGCCCAGCTCGCCGCGCAGTGCGGCGTCCCGGCCCCGCAAGGGCCCCAGGAACAGACGGTCCGCCATGACGGTGTCGTTCACCGGGTAGTTGTCCCACAGCAGCGGTCGCCGGTCGCCGAGCGCTGCGGCGCGTGCTGCGGCCTGGTCGGCGGTCACCTCGTCGCACACGACCGTCGGCCCGGTCCAGGCGATGGGCACGTCATCGGGCACGCCCTCGGCGAGGGCGTCCAGGTACGGCGTCGAGGCGGTACCGGTGTACTCCGTCGGGACCAGCACCAGGGCACCGTCGGATCGTTCCCGCACGTGGTCGGCCAGCCACGTCGTCAGCGACGCGTGCTGGGGACCGAGGCCGGGCCGTACCGGGATGTCGTCGAGGGCCAGCACGATCAGGCGCACACCGATGTCGAGCACCTGGTCGACCTTCGCCGCCAGCGCGGCCCGGTCGTCGGCAGCGCCGTAGTCGATCGAGAGCCCTGGCGAGAGCGCGAAGCCGACCTCCAACCCGCCGTCCTCGACCAGGCCGGCGAAGGCCGCCAGCGTGTCGGCGCCGTACGGCTCCGCCCACCGCTCGCGGTGCAGCGGATCGTCCTTCGGGGCGTACACGTAGTGCGCCAGCCCGCGCGCGCCGCACCACGATGCCAACGACGAGCGTTCCTCCCACGACCGCGGCGTGCCGTAGAAGCCCTCGATGATGCCGTTGATGGTCCCCGTCACCGGTCGTCTACGTTACGCCTCCATGACGCGCACGCTCTCCGAGCACGACTCGAAGGCGCTGCTCGCCGAGCACGGGGTCCCGATGCCGGCCGAGCGGTTGGCCTCCACCCCCGACGAGGCACGCGCCGCCGTCGACGCCATCGGCCTGCCGGCGGTGGCGAAGTTGTGCGGCGACGGCATCGCCCACAAGACCGAGCGCGGCCTGGTGCGCCTGGACCTCGCCACGGCGGACGCCGTCGCCGAGGCGGCGGGTGAGCTGCTCGCCAACGCGACCGCCGACGACGGCGACGTGCAGGTGCTTGTGGCGCCCATGCTGCGGTCCAACCGCGAGCTGATCGCCGGTCTGGCGCTCGACCCGCAGTTCGGCATGACGGTGCTGCTCGGTGTCGGCGGCATCCTCGCCGAGGCGATCGAGGACGTCGTGATCCGTCTGGTGCCGATCGAACGTGCCGATGCCTACGACATGATTGACGACCTGCGCACGCAGAAGCTGCTCGGCGCCTTCCGCGGTGAGCCGGCCGTCGATCGCGAGGCGCTGGCGGACCTGCTGTGCTCGCTGAGCGCTGCGGCGCAGGCCATCGACGGGCTGGTGTCGGTCGACCTCAACCCGCTGCTCGTCGTCGACGGCGCACCGGTGCCGGTCGATGCGTTGGTGGAGGTGCAGGCATGAGCTTCCGACCGACGACCGAGCACTACCTGGCCCTGTTCGAGCCGCGCGGCATCATCGTCGCCGGCGCCTCGACCCATCCGGGCAAGTTCGGGTTCGTGGCGCTGCACAACATCGTGAGCTGCGGCTATGCCGGCCCCGTCTACCCGACCAACCGCGACGGCGGTCAGATCCTCGGCGTGGACGTCCTGACCGACATCGACGACGTTCCCGACGGCGCGACCGACCTGGTGTTCGTCTGCACCCCGGCAGCGGCGAACCCCGGCGTGCTGCGGCAGGCCGCAGCCAAGGGCGTGCGGGCGGCGTTCATCGCGTCCGCCGGCTACGGCGAGGCGGGGGAGGAGGGACGCAGGGCGCAGGACGAGCTCGTCGCCCTCGCCGCCGACCTCGACATGCTCGTCGTCGGGCCGAACGGCCAAGGCGTGATCTCGACGCCCGCCGACCTCTGCGCCCAGATCGTGGCGCCCTACCCGCCGAAGGGTCGCATCGGCGTCGTGAGCCAGTCGGGCAACTTCGTGTCGAGCTTCGAGAACTACGCCATCGCCTCCGGCGTCGGCATCAGCAGGGCTGTGTCGTGCGGCAACGCCGCGCA
>JAGQTE010000125.1 GCA_020439175.1 Acidimicrobiales bacterium
ACCGCCACCCACGTCAGCGCCAGCAGGAACACGCCCAAGATGCCGGCCACCGCCAGCCAGGCGAGCACGCCGGCTCCGCTGCGGAAGCCCATCGCCAGCGCCACCAGCACCACGATGGCCACCGACGTGGCGTTGGCGGCCACCGACGTCAGCACGTGGGCCCACAGCGCGCCGGACCGGGCGATCGGCATGGACTGGAAGCGCTCGAAGATGCCGCTCTGCACGTCGGCGAACAGCCGTACCGCGGTGTAGGCGATGCCCGAGGCGATCGTGATCAACAAGATGCCGGGCAGCAGGTAGTCCACGTAGGACTCGGTGCCCGTGTCGATGGCGCCGCCGAAGACGTAGACGAACAGGCACATGATGGCGATCGGCGTGATGACCGTCGTGATGATCGTGTCGAGGCTGCGGGTGATGTGGCGCAGCGACCGACCGGTGAGGGTCACCGTGTCGGTGACGAACGTCGAGCTCATGACGAGACCTCCTCGGTGGGGGCGCCGACGGGTGCGCCGGCGGATGCGCCGACGACGGCGAGGAAGACGTCCTCGAGCGTGGGCTGTTGCTCCACGTACACGACCTCCGCCGGCGGCAGCAGTGCCCGCAGCTCGGCGAGGGTGCCGTCGACGATGATCCGACCCTCGTGGAGGATGGCGATCCGGTCGGCGAGGCGTTCGGCCTCCTCGAGGTGCTGGGTGGTCAACAGGACGGTCGTGCCGAAGCCGGCGAGCTGTTCGATCGTCTCCCACACCGTCAGGCGCGCTTGGGGGTCGAGCCCGGTGGTGGGCTCGTCGAGCACGAGCACGGGCGGGTCGCCGATCAGGCTCATGGCGATGTCGAGGCGCCGCCGCATGCCTCCGGAGTAGGTGCCGGCGCGCCGGTCGGCGGCGTCGGTCAGGGCGAACCGCTCGAGCAGCTCGGCGGCGATCGTCGCCGGGTCGGCGAGGTGGCGCAGCTTCGCCACCAGGACGAGGTTCTCGCGCCCGGTGAGGACGTCGTCGACGGCGGTGAACTGCCCGGTGAGGCTGATCGAGGCCCGCACCTGTGCCGGCTCGGCCACCACGTCGAACCCGTTGACGCGGGCCGTGCCGCCGTCGGGGCGCAGCAGGGTCGCCAGGACCCGCACGGCGGTCGTCTTGCCGGCGCCGTTGGAGCCCAACAGCGCCACCACGCTGCCGCGGGGCACGTCCAGGTCCACGCCGCGCAGCACGTCGACGTCGCCGAAGGCCTTGCGCAGGCCCCGCACCACGATGGTGCTGTCGTCCATGGGGAGCTCCTTCCGATCGGGTGATCGAGAGGAGCGTGCTGCATTGACCCCGCGTCAAGGTCAAGGGGCGACCTGCCCGTCGCCGTCAGCCCGAGCCGCTGTGATCAGCCCGGCGCGCCGTCGTCGAACGCCGTGAAGCCGCTCGGCGCGTGCGGGCCCAGGCTGTACTGCTCGAGGACGCCGATGCCGTGGTCGTCACCGCAGCGGGCGCGCACCACCTGCTGCACGTGGGAGCAGTCGATCGCCAGCGGGTCGAGGTCGTCGGGCCGGAAGTCGTCGCGCCCGATCGCCAGGTCGCCGTGCCACAGGCCGTGGCCCCACACCGGGTGGCGGTAGCCGATGCCGCGCATGTGGAACCGCAGCACCGGGTCGAGGTCGATCACGCGGTCGCCCGCGTCGGGGTCGACGAGCGTGATGGTCGCCGCCTGCGCCCAGCGGGTGCCGGGCCGGTAGTCGATGGCGTGCGTCGCCGTGCGCAGCATCCGGGTGCCGGGGTCCTCGATGCCGGGGATGTCGGCGGGGTCGGCGTAGGCGGGCACGATGGCGGCGTCGGTGTGCCACGGGTGCCCGTCCTCGTACTCGAACAGGCCGACGTGGGTGCAGTGGTCGTCCCAGTGCACCGGGTTCCACAGGAACCAGAACTGCGGCAGCGTCTGCAACGGCGCCACCCCCGGATCGGGCGCCCCGATCACCCGCAGCCCCCACGACCGGTCCTTGGTGCCCGGCTGGGCGTGGACCTCGAGGTCGTCGCCGTCGATCGAGATCACGCCGGTCCACGTGCCGAACTGGGCAAACCGGGTGTTGTCGATGTTCGTGCGCCCGTCGTGCTGCCAGGTCTGGCGCCCCTCCTCGACACAGGCCGTGCGGGCCGTGAACGTCAGGTCGGCGGCGATGCCCGTCTCGTTGTCCTCGAGCACGAGGCGCGTGCGGCGCATCGGCTCGACGATCTCGAGGCGGTACGGGCCGACGGTG
>JAGQTE010000126.1 GCA_020439175.1 Acidimicrobiales bacterium
GCAACCGCCACCCGGGTACGGGCAACCGCCACCCGGGTACGGGCAACCGCCACCGGGGTATGGCTACGGGTACGGCTACGGGTCGGGCTACGGCTACGCCAGCCCGCCGCCGTTCGCCAAGCCGGCCAACAACCTCGTCAGCGCCATCCTCGCCACCGTGCTGTGCTGCCTGCCGCTCGGGGTCGTCGCCATCGTGTTCGCCTCGCAGGTGGACACGAAGTGGGCGAGCGGGGATTGGTACGGCGCGCAGGACTCGGCCAAGAAGGCGAAGCTGTTCGCCAACCTCTCGGTCGCCGGCGCCGTCGTCGGGATCGTGCTGTACATCTTCGTCATCGCCATGACCGGGACCTCGACCCGCCGGTACTGAGCCGGCGCGCGCCGGGCCGTCCGAGCGTGCTGGCTAGCCTCGCGCCGGCAGTGGCGCTGCCCGCGCCCACCGCAGCGAGATGACGGAGGCGACCTTGCGATCCACACGGCGGCACGATCGGACCAGGCGCGCGCTGCTGGCGATGGCACTCCTCGCCGGCGCCATGGTCGCCATCGGCGCGCAGGCGACCGGTGCCGCGCCGGCAGACCTGCCGCTCGGGCAGGTCATCGGCACCCTCGCGCCCGGATCGACGCTGGTCGGCTGCGGGCAGGCGAACCAGGTCATCCAGGTGACCACCGACGCCCACCTCGACCCGTCGTGCACCTACACGAAGGGCCTCGAGATCACGGCGTCCGACGTGACGCTCGACTGCCAGGGCGCGGTCATCGAGTCGGCGCCGGACGCCGGCGGGCGCGGCATCCTGCTCACCACCCCGGTGGATGTGCCGCTGGCCAACGTGACCGTGCGCAACTGCATCGTCGGCGGCTTCCTCAACACCATGCGCGTCACGCGGGCGGGGTTCAAGACGCTGACCCCGGACAACGCCTACGACAACACGACGAGCAACATCCTGATCGAGAACGTCGCACTGCACGACTCGCGCGGCGTCGGGCTGTTCGTCGACGGCTACACGTCCGACGTCACCATGCGGGACCTCACCGTGACCCGGGCCGGCAGCTCCGGCATCTACCTCGAGGCCGGCTCTCGCCAGAACCTCGTCGAGCGCGTCGTGTTCACCGGCAACGGCATCCGGGAGAACGGCCCCGACGGCCAGACGCTCCAGCTCGGCGGCGAGACCTACCGGTGGTGGGGCACCGGGCGTGAAGGCCTGTCCATCGACGGCTCACGCGACAACGTCGTGCGCAACAACACCTTCGTCGACAACATGGCCGGCGGGATCTTCCTCTACAAGAACTGCGGCGAGTTCGTGAACGACGAGCCGGCGCAGCACTGGTCGCGCTGGACGCCCGCCTCGGGCAACCTCATCGAGGCCAACACGTTCACCCACGAGGACAACGGCGTGTGGGTCGCGTCACGCGCCGCCGAGAACCAGCTGTTCATGGACTGCTCGGACACGCCGTACGTCAGCGACGCCATCACCCGCATCTACCGGGACCCGGCGACCGACAACACCGTGCGCAACAACGCCTTCACGGACGTCACCTACGGCGTGCGCGTCGAGGACGACCGCACCGTCGTCGAGGGCAACGTCTTCACCAGCGACGTCGGTGCGCACATGGCCGTCCTGGTCGGCACGCTGTACCGCACCGAGGTGCTGGGCGAGCCGGTGGCGGGCGCCGTGGTGCGCAACAACACGGCCAGCATCGCCGGCAACACCCACCCGTACCGGTGGATCCACGGCCTGGGGGCGGACACCACCTACGCCGACAACGTCAGCCTCGATGCCGCCGTCGTGTGGTGCGCGGGCGAGCAGCCGCCGATCGACCCGTTCCTGTTCGTGGTGCAGTTCCAGCTCGACGGCCCCGACGCCGCACCCACGACCACGATCCCGGCCACGGCCGCACCCGCGCCGTGCCCGTCCGACCCCACCGTCGACCCCACCGCGGCGCCGACGGCCGGTGCGGTGGTCACCCCCGCCTTCACGGGTTGACCGCCCCCTCGGCGAGCACCGTCGCCACGATGTGCTTGCACGGGCCGCGCTCGTCGCCGTGGCGACCCCACCAGGGGCAGGTGCACCGCCACCGGCCCTCGACGAGGCGCACGCCGTAGACCGCCTCGCCACTGGCGACCCGGGCCGTGCCGGGTGCCGTCACGGCGACACCACCATCCGCCACCAGATCCTGGGCGTCGCGCAGGCGCCGGACCCGCCCGGCGAGCGCCGCTCGGTCGAACGGGAGCTCGCGTGCGAACCAGCTCGCCCGGTCCACGTCGTAGCCCGCCCGCCCGGCGAGGGCCCGCTGCACCTCGTCCAGCGGGCGCACCACCGGGTCGTTCGCCCGTACGGCGGCACCGGATCCGTCGTGGGCGCGGGCGAGCGCCAGGAGCAGCCCTCCCTCGCCGGAGAACCCGCGTGACGCCGACGGGCTCAGCGCGATCGACACGCGCGCACCATCGAGCCCGACCGACCACACCGTCGTCGACGTGCCCGCCGTCGATCGGCGGTCGCCGTACACGGTCAACGAACGCACGAACGGTGCCAGGTCGCGCAGCACCCGCGCCCGCTCGGGGCCACCGACCGGAGCGCCCCCCGGCGCCGCCCGCGACGCCAGGCGCAGGCCGTCGCCCGCCGGCACGACCCACGACACGCCGCGACCGGCGGACGCCGGCAGGCTGTCGAGGAGGCGCCGCGCGTGGGCGCTGCCCAGGGTGGCGACCGGCTCGAGACCGGCCATCGCCACGCCGACCTCGGCGAAGCCGCGCACCCACCGAGCCGGCAGCGGGACCCGCCGCTCCACGATCGAGCCGGACAGCGTCGTCACCTCCAGCGCATCGTTCCCGATGGCCAGCCGCAACGGATCGCGCCCCCCGACCCGCGCCAGCTCGGCGCGCACCGGCGGATTGAGGTCGACGTTGGTCGTCCCAGGGCGATGCAGCACACCGTCGAAGGCGTCGGCGTCGAGGTCGAGACGGCAGTAGACGCCGCAGCACAGCGAGCACGACTCGAAGCGCACCACCTCGTCCGCCACGGTCACGACCGGATCGGCCGCGGCGACCGCTGCCGCCACCATCGACGGCGGCATCCAGAACCGCGTCGCCGCCACCTTGGCCACGAGCAGCAGGCTGCGCGCGACCGGCCGCGGCGAGGCGACGAACCCCTCCGCCAGCCACGGGTGCGCGTCGCACCCGCCCGCCGTCGCCAGCGTCACCTCGACCCCGTCGGCACCCGGGGACGCCGTGCTGGGCCGCAGGTAGCGGTAGATGTGCTCGACCTCGGGGGCGTCGGCGGCGCTCACCGCGCCTCCAGCGCCAGCAGCCGTGCCGCCACCTTCGCCGTCTTGCCCCCGCCGGTGCAGCGCGCCAGCGCGGCGCGCGCCGACGGATCGTCGATGGTCGCTCCGGTGTCGAGCACCAGCGATTCGAGCAGCTCGAGCAGCGCCAGCATCGTCTGTGGACGCGGCGGCTCGGCCACCGCCACCGCGGCGACGAGCGCCTCGACGACGGCGTCACGCTCGTCGGGACCCGTCGCCGCCACCTCGCCGAGCGTGCGGCCCCAGCGCGCCGGCGTGACCGCCGCCGTCGACGCCAGCGCCCCGACGTGCCGGCCCAAGACCGACGCGTCGACGCGTCCGTCACGCCACCCCGCCACGGCCAGGTCGACCGCGGCGGCGGCCACGCCCGACCGGGCGTCGTCGAGCGTCAGCGCCACGAGGAGGTGGACGGCATCCTTCCAGGGCACGGCGGGGTCGAACCACCGC
>JAGQTE010000127.1 GCA_020439175.1 Acidimicrobiales bacterium
ACACCACCAACGCCAAGCCGCCTAACCCACACGCAGGCCAACAGCCGGCGGGCGAACGGCGGACCAAGCGAACGGCGGTCGCACAGCGGAACGGCGGACCGAGGCGACGTGCGCAACCAGCGCACGACCTCCCCAAGTGATCCTTGACAACTGAAGAGAGCCCGCTAATCTACAACCTTATGGTTGTAAGTGTTCGGGACGACGCGACGGCCGACAAGCTGTTCCATGCCCTGGCCGATGCCACGCGCCGAGACATCCTGCGTTGCACGATGCACGGCGAGCACTCGGTGTCGGCGCTCGCCCGGCGCTATCCGATGAGCGTCACCGCTGTGCAGAAGCACGTCGGCGTCCTCGAGCAGGCGGCGTTGGTCACCAAGGAGCGGCGCGGTCGCGAGCAGCTCGTGCGCTGCAACATCGACACCATCCGCACGGCGCAACGCCTCCTCGACGAGTACGAGCAGGTGTGGCGCGGCCGCATCGATCGGATGGGCGACGTGCTGGCCGCGTCCGGGGACTCCCCACCCGCCGCGGCCCCGCCCGCCGACACCCCGCCTGCCGACACGGCACCCGCCGAACCCCCCGAAGGAGCAACGCCATGACCGTCACCGCTGTCACCAAGGACCCCGAAGCCCGCACCATGACGATGACCGCCGAGTTCTCGGCCGCCGTCGACGCCGTGTGGCAGCTGTGGGCCGATCCTCGCAAGCTCGAGCAATGGTGGGGTCCGCCCACCTGGCCCGCCACGTTCGTCGAGCACGACCTGGCACCCGGCGCCGAGGTCACCTACTACATGACCGGTCCCGACGGTTCGAAGGCGCACGGCTGGTGGCGGATCGTCGGCGTCGACGCCCCCCGGTTCATGCGGTTCGAGGATGGGTTCGGCCTCGACGACGGCACGCCCAACCCCGACATGCCGGTCATGGTCATGCAGCTCGAGTTGCGGCCGTCGGACGGCGGCGGCACCACCATGACGCTGGAGACGGCCTTCCCGTCGGTCGAGGCCATGGAGCAGATCCTCGCCATGGGCATGGACGAGGGGCTGGCGCAGGCGATGGGCCAGATGGACGCCCTGCTGGGGTGACCCGGCTCAGTCGATGCCATCGGCGTCGGTGAGCAACTGCTGGTACCACCGGTACGAGTCCTTCGGGGTGCGGCGGAAGTCGTCGTCGTAGTCGACGTAGATCAGCCCGTACCGGCCGTTGCGGCCGAACACCCACTCGATGTTGTCGGCGTAGCTCCACTGGAAGTAGCCGTCGACCGGCAGGCCTTCGGCGACCGCCTCGCGCACCACCTCCAGGTGGTTGCGGGTGTACCAGATCCGCAGGTCGTCGCGGACCCGGCCGTCCACCATCCGGTCGTTCATGCCGAACCCGCACTCGGTGACCACGAACCGCTTGCAGGCAGGGTGGTCGCGGTACCGGCGGAACAGCTCGATCAGCCCCCGGGGCTCGACCGGGATCTTCGTCGTCGACCGGACGTCGGCCTCGGCGGTGTCGAGGCGGGGAACTGGGATGCCGCCGAGCACCGGCACCTTCTTCGTCGGGAACGGCCCGTAGTACTGCACCCCCATGAAGTCGTAGTCGAACGCCGCCGCTTCCAGGTCCCCGTCGCGCACGTAGCGCCGCAGCGGCCGCAGGAACGGGCTGTCGTCGAACGGATAGCCCCGGCCGGCGGCCGGATCCAGGAAGGCGTCCACGGTCAGCGCCTCGATGGCCCGCTGCATCCGGCGTTGCGACCCGGTGGCGTCGAACGGCGCGCCGAGGCTGAATACGTTCGTCGTCCCGATCGACGCCTCCGCGCCGAGCACGGCGTGCATCCGCCGGCCCGCCTCGGCGCACGCCAGGTTCATGTGGTGCAGCGACGCCAGCGCCGCCATCGGATGCGGGCCGATGCGCCCGTGGATGCCCGCCGCGATGTGCCCCACGACCGACAGCGGTTCGTTGAACACCATCCAGTGCTTCACACGGTCGCCGTAGCGGCGGGCGACCTCCTCGGCGAAGGCGGCGAAGTCGTCGACGATGCCGCGCCGGGTCCAGCCCCCCTCGCGCTGGAGGGCCAGCGGCAGGTCCCAGTGGTGCACCGTGACCCACGGCTCGACGCCGCGCGCCAGGCAGCCGTCGATCACCCGGTCGTAGTAGGCCCCTCCGGCCTCGTTCCACGGCCCGCGTCCGTCGCCGTAGACCCGGGGCCAGTTGATCGAGAACCGGTTGGCGTCGACCCCGAGGCCGGCGATGAGGTCCAGGTCCTCGTCGCTGCGGTGGAAGGCGTCGATGGCGTCGAGGCACACCAGCCCGTCGCGCACCCGGCCGTTGCGGCACGCCTCGTCCCACACCGACGGGCGCTTGCCGTCGACGTCCCACGCCCCCTCGATCTGGAAGGCGGCCGACGCCACGCCCCAGGTGAAGTCCTCGCCGAAGTCCGCTCGTCGCAACGTCATGGCCCGGACCGTATCGCTCACCCGCGTCGGGTGATGCCGCCGACCGGCCCGGCGTCGTAGCCTCCGCCCCCATGTCCCGTGCGACCCGTCAGGCCCTGGCGGCCGTGTCGTTGCTGGCCCTGCTCGCCGCCGTCGTCGTCACGGTGGTCGCCGTGCCCGGTGACGTCCTCCGCCTCGTCGGCGCCGTGGTGCTGCTGCTCGCCGCGGTGGTGGCCGCCTGGTTCGGCATGGTGCGCCGTGGGGTCAAGCGGCTCGTCGGGCTGGTCGTCGGCGTCGCCTGCCTCGCCGGCGTGATCGTCCTCGGCCTCACCGCCGACGCCCACGGCGTCGCCCTGGTGGTCGTCGTGGTGCTGGCGGCCGCCTCGGCGGCGGCGGCCCGCGCCGCGCTGCGTCAGGACCTCGCCACCGTCACGCCCGAGGGCACGCTGGTCGGGGCCGCCACCCGCCCGGTGCTGATCATGAACCTGCGCTCCGGGGGCGGCAAGGCCGAGCGCTTCCACCTCGAGGACGAGTGTCGGGCCCGCGGCATCGACCCGGTCGTGCTGCGTCCTGGCGACGACCTGCGCCAGCTGGCCGCCGACGCCGTCGCCCGCGGCGCCGACGTCATCGGCATGGCCGGCGGCGACGGCTCCCAGGCGCTGGTGGCGTCGGTCGCCGCCGAGCACGACGTCGCCCACGTCTGCATCCCCGCCGGCACCCGCAACCACTTCGCCCTCGACCTCGGGCTCGACCGCGACGACGTCGTCGGCGCCCTCGACGCCTACGCCGGTGGGTACGAGCGCCGCATCGATCTGGCCACGGTCAACGGCCGGGTGTTCGTCAACAACGTCTCGCTCGGGGTGTACGCCGAGATCGTCCAGTCGCCCGACTACCGCGACGCCAAGCGCCAGACCACGACGACGATGCTGCCGGACCTGCTCGGTCCCACCGCCGAGCCGTTCGACGTGCACTTCGACGGTCCCGACGGCCGCCGCCACGACGGAGCGCAGGTCATCCAGGTGTCCAACAACCGCTACGTGCTGACCAGCCTCACCGGGTTCGGCACCCGTGCCCGCCTCGACGAGGGCGTGCTCGGCATCGCCGCCGCCCA
>JAGQTE010000128.1 GCA_020439175.1 Acidimicrobiales bacterium
GACCAACCTCCCATGGCCCGACCCGGCGTCGGGATCGGCTGCAGTGCCGGCCGTCGCGGTGTCGCTCCCGTCGTTCGGTGCCACGCGCATCCCCTCTCGGCGTGTCCAACCGTGCGGGCCGACCGTATCCGCTGTGGAGGCGCCGGGTCGGGGCACCGTCGACGAACCGTGAGGAACGGCGTCGCGAGTGACCGATGCCGACGCCTAGCGTCTCCCCCAGCCCGACCGGCAGGAGCACCGATGGCGAAGCCCCGACCCACGCCCGCTGCGGTGACGCCCGCGGCACACGCCGCCGACACCCACGACCGCATCCGCGTGCAGGGCGCGCGGGTCAACAACCTGCGAGACGTCTCCGTCGAGCTGCCCAAACGCCGACTCACCGTGTTCACGGGCGTGTCGGGCTCGGGCAAGAGCTCGCTGGTGTTCGGCACGATCGCCGCCGAGTCCCAGCGCCTGATCAACGAGACCTACAGCACGTTCGTGCAGGGGTTCATGCCGTCGCTCGCCCGCCCGGACGTCGACCTGCTCGACGGGCTGACGACGGCGATCATCGTGGACCAGCAACGCATGGGTGCCGACCCCCGCTCGACGGTGGGCACGGCCACCGACGCCAGCGCCCTGCTGCGGATCCTGTTCAGCCGCCTCGGCGAGCCGCACATCGGACCGGCCAGCGCCTTCTCGTTCAACGTGGCCTCGGCGAGCGGCAGCGGCTCGATCACCGTCGAACGCGGGTCGACGGCCACCTCCGAGCAGCGCACGTTCTCCAAGGCCGGCGGCATGTGCCCTCGCTGCGAAGGGCGCGGCGCCGTGACCGACATCGACCGCAGCGCCCTCTACGACGACACCAAGTCCATCAACGAGGGCGCGCTGACGATCCCCGGGTACACGGTCGACGGCTGGTACGTGCGGATCTACGCCGCCAGCGGGTTCTTCGACCCCGACAAGCCCATCGCCGAATTCACCAAGCGCGAGCTCGACGCCCTGCTGCACAAGGAGCCGACCAAGCTCAAGGTCGACAACATCAACGTCACCTACGAGGGCCTGATCCCGCGCATCACCAAGTCCTTCCTCAGCAAGGACGTCGACGCCATGCAGCCCCACATCCGCGCCTTCGTGGAGCGGGCCGTCACCTTCACGACGTGCCCCGACTGCGACGGCACCCGGCTCAACGACGCGGCGCGGTCGTCGCGCATCGACGGCGTGAACATCGCGGAGGCCTGCGCCATGCAGATCTCGGACCTGGCGGCGTGGGTGGCCACGATCGACGACGCCTCGGTGGCGCCGCTGCTCGAGACCCTGCGCGCCACGCTGGACTCGTTCGTCGAGATCGGCCTCGGCTACCTCAGCCTCGACCGCCCGGCCGGCACCCTGTCCGGCGGCGAGTCGCAGCGCACCAAGATGATCCGCCACCTCGGCTCGGCCCTCACCGACGTCACCTACGTGTTCGACGAGCCCACCATCGGCCTGCACCCCCACGACATCGACCGGATGAACGCCCTGCTGCTGCGCCTGCGCGACAAGGGCAACACCGTGCTCGTGGTCGAGCACAAGCCCGAGACGATCGCCATCGCCGACCACGTCGTCGACCTCGGTCCCGGCGCCGGGCGCGCCGGCGGCACGATCACCTTCGAGGGCACCGTCGACGACCTGCGTCGCAGCGACACGGTGACCGGTCGCCACCTCGACGACCGCGCCCGCCTCAAGGACGAGGTGCGCTCGCCAAGCGGCGCGCTCGAGGTGCGCGGCGCCGACATGCACAACCTGCGCGACGTCGACGTCGACCTCCCGCTCGGCGTGCTCGTGGTGCTGACCGGCGTCGCCGGCTCGGGCAAGAGCTCGCTGATCGACGGGTCGGTGGC
>JAGQTE010000129.1 GCA_020439175.1 Acidimicrobiales bacterium
CCGCCCCGGCGCCGAGGTTGGCGGTGATGGTCGAGTCGGCGACGGCCACCGCCGCCGGGTGCGCCGCATCACCGACGCCGTACACCCCGGACCCGATGTCGGCCGTGTTCGACGACACGGTCGACGTCTCGATGTCGAGCTCGCTGTGGGCGTTGCCCACGCCGCCAGCCAGGCCGGCCGTGTTTCCGGTCACCGAGGTGCGCAGCAGCGTCGTGTCCGCCGCCAGGGACAGCGTGCCCCCGGCGATCGCCGCCGAGTTGTCGGCAACGGCCGAATCGATCATGGTCAACGGACCGACGAGGATCGTCGACACGCCGCCGCCCCACCCGGTCCCGGCCGAATTGCCACTGACCGTCGCTCCGGTCACCGTCGTCGGCCCGATCGTGAACACCCCACCGCCGCTCTTCGTGGCCACGTTGGTGGACACCGTCGACCCCGACACAGCCACCGACGCAGCGAACGTCGCGCCGATCGCGCCGCCGAACGGCGCCGTGTTCCCCGAGAGCACGCCGCCCACGACATCGAGCTGGGCGCCGTTGCGGGCGCCGAAGGCCCCGCCCAGCTCGGCAGCCTGGTTCCCGGTGGCGGACACTCCGTCGAGGTGGGCGACCGCCCCGGCGTTGACGGCCAGCGCGCCTCCATAGCCGGGCCGCGCCAGGCCCGTGGGCACGTTGCCGCCGGTGATCGTCAGACCCGAGATCGTGACCGTGCCAGCCACGACGTCGATCCCGCGATCGAGCGCCGCCGCATCGAGGGTCGCGCCCGATGCCACGATCGTCAGCGAATCGGTCACGTCGAGGTCGCCCGACACGTTGGCGTCCTCATCGGCACCGGCGAGCCCCAGCACGTAGGTCCCGGCGGGGACGGTGATCGTGTCTGCTCCTGGCACGGCGTTCGCCTCGTCCACCGCCGCTCGCAGCGAGCACGAGCCCGCCGAGCCGTCACCGCAGATGCCGTCGCCCGGCGCGGCGTCGGCGAGATCGTTCGGCGTGTCGACCGTCAGCTCGGCCGCGGCGACCGGCGGTGCCGCGGCGAGGGGTACGACCACGCCGCCCGCGACGCCGAGCGCCCCGGCGCCGACCACCGACATCACCCGCACACCACGCCCGACCATCCGCCGCATAGCACGCAACCTAACACTGGAGCGACAAGCAGCCAAGGCCCTTGCAGCCGCACGGAAGGAACCGGGCGACGCCAGTGCACCTCCGCCTACGCCACCTCGACCAGGTCGAGCATCTCGTCGCTGAAGTAGTCGAGGGTCCCTTCGGGCATGAACAGCACCCGATCGGGCTGCAGCGCCCGGACGAACTCCGGATCATGGCTGACCAGCAGCATCGTGCCCGCCCACCCGGCGAGCGCCTCGCCGATCGCCAGCCGGGCCCCCGGGTCGAGGTTGTTGGTCGGCTCGTCGAGCAGCAACAGGTTGTGCCCGCCGGCGACGAGCTGTGCCAGCGCCAGCTTGGTCTTCTCGCCGCCCGACAGCGTGGCGGCGTCCTGGTAGGCCTTGTCGCCGGTCAGGCCGAACATGCCCAGCACCGCCCGCGCCTGCTGGTCCCCGATGGCGTCGTTCTCGCGCATGTGATCGAGCAGGCTGCGGCCGTCGGTGATGCCCTCGTGCTCCTGGGCGAAGTAGCCGAGGCGCGCCTTGGCGTCCAGGCGCACCGCACCGAGGTCTGGGTCGATCCGCCCGGCGACGATCTTGAGCAGCGTCGTCTTGCCGGCACCGTTGAGGCCCAGGACCAGCAGCCGCTCCTGACGACCGACCGAGAAGGTCACGTCTTCGAACACGTCGAGCGCGCCGTAGCACTTCCACAGCTCGGTCGCTTCGAGCGCGGTGCGCCCGATCGGCGGCGGTGCCGGCAGCCGCAGGTCGAGGCGACGCTTGGCGTTCGGCGCCTCGACCTTGGTGGCGGCGAGGCGCTCGGCGCGCGCGTCGAGGTTCTTGGCAACCCGGGCGCGCTTGGCGGTCTGGCCGCGCATGGCGTCGGCCTGCGACGTCAGCCGGGCGATCTCGCGCTCCTGGCGCACAGCGAGCGACGCCAACCGTGCCTCGTCGGCCTGGCGCGCCGCCAGGTACGTCGAGTAGGTGCCGCGGTACTCGATGAGCTCCCCGGTCGCCTCGTCGCCGTCGCGGTCGAGGTGCAGCACGCGGGTGATGGCGTCGTCGAGCAGGCCGAGGTCGTGGCTGATCACGACCAGCGCGCCGCTGAAGGTCCGCAGGTGCCGCAGCAGCCAGTCGCGGGCGTCGGCGTCGAGGTGGTTCGTCGGCTCGTCGAGCAGCAACAGCTCCGACCCGGCGAACAGGATCCGGGCCAGCTCGAGTCGCCGCCGTTCGCCGCCCGACAGGGCCCCGACCGTCAGGCCCAACCGATCCGGCGGCAGACCGAGCCCGGCCACCAGCCGGTGCACCTCGGACTCGGCCGCGTACCCACCCAACCGCTCGAAGTCGTCCTGCGCCCGGGCGAAGGCCCCGATGGCGGCATCGGACGTGTCGTCCTGCATGGCGGCCGTCGCCGCCGCCAACCGATCGGCGGCGGCGTCGAGGCCACGCCCCGACAACACATGCGCAAGGCAATTGGTGTCGGGTGGTGTGGCGTCGGCACGGGGGTCCTGCGACAGGTAGCCGGTCGCCTCGGCGCGCCGCACCGACCCGGCACGAGGCGTCGCCGCACCGCCGAGCACCCGGAACAGCGTCGTCTTCCCGGCGCCGTTGCGGCCGACGAGCCCCACCTTGTCGCCGGCGCGCACGTCGAACGACACGCCCTCGACGACCGTCGTCCCACCGATCTCGACCGCCAGGTCGCGGACCACCAGCTGCACCCGCACATCCTTCACGACCCGGCCCGACCTGGCGAAGCCGGATCTCGCCGTCCGACCTGACTGGCGCAGCCTGGGTCCACCACGGCGCCCAGGTCTGCATCACCCGTGGCTCGGGGTACAGCCCCGACCACGTGCGGTGGTCAGGACGACCGCCGGAGAGAGGAGACAACCATGGCCGCGCTCTTGTGGCTCGTCGCCGTCGTGCTGGTCATCGTCGGCATCGTCCAGCTCATCCAGGGCCAGATCCTGTTGGGGCTCATCCTGATCGTCGTCGGCTGCGCCGTCGGACCGGGCGGGTGGTCGATCTTCCGCACCCGCGGCGCCTGAGGGCACCTACGCCACAGCGCCCCGTTCGTCGCTCCGATAGCCGTACCCGGCAGCAGGGTGGCCTCGATGTAGGCGTCCATGAAGTCGCAGTCATCGGCGTCCAGGTAATCGACGAACCCGCCCACCTTGCCCCGTCGCACCTTGAACGACTCGGGATCGGCCGCGTCCCCCGGACGGAGCATGGCGTGCTCGATGGCGCCGCTGCGCTCGAGGTCGCGCATCGCACCGAACGACGCCCCGTCGATGGCGGCGTCGAGCTCGCCGTCGGTGAGCCGGCCCAACCCGGCCAGCGCGGCGATCCGCTGGAGGCAGCCACGGGCGTCTGCGTGCAGGTCCTCGTAGCGGACGACGACGAGCCCGTCCCCCAGCACGGCGCGCTGGCGCGCCCAGACGTTCTGGTGCGCCACGATCGACGCCAGCCCGCCCACCTCGCCGCGCATGAAGGCGCCGACCTCGTCGGGGGTCGCCTCACGGCCGTCGGCGCCGCGCTCGCGGCGGTGCACCTGGAAGAAGTTCGACACCACGACGTCGCGCGGGTCGCGCACCAACAGCACCGTGGGGACGTGCCGGAACGCCGACTTGTCGGTCTCGATCTCGACCACCCGCTTGTCCTGGGGGTTGTCGTCGTGGGTGAACCGGATCCACGGGATCGACCGGTCGTGCGCCGCCAGCTCGCCCAGGTTCAGCGTCGTGACGTCACCGAGATCGAACCGGGCGACGAGGACCCGGCCCAGCATCATCCGCAGCCACGTGCGCCCGCTCTCGGGGAACGAGACGACCTCCACCCGCCGCCGCAGCCCGAGCCTGGACGCCACCGACGGGGGCAACAGCGTGCGTGCTCGATCGACGACTACCCGGCGTGTGCCCACCGTCCGGCTGGCTCCCTCCCGGGTCCCGACCGGACCCGACCCGGCAGACCTACCACATCAGGCGCGTTCGGCGGCGCGCACCAGCGCCGTGAGCGTGTCGTTGACCGGCGCCGCCAACCCGACCCGTGCGGCGGCGCGCCCGACCGCTCCGTTGATGACGTCGATCTCGCTGGGCCGC
>JAGQTE010000014.1 GCA_020439175.1 Acidimicrobiales bacterium
CCGGGGCGTGGGCCCCGAGCGCGTCGAGGCCGTCGAGCAGCCCGCACACCACGCCCTCGACGGCGGCACGCGCCAGCTGCGCCCGGGTCACGTCCGAGCGCAACCCGGCGAGCACGCCGGTGGCCTCGGGACGGTTCGGGGTCCGCTCGCCGTCGAGGTACGGCACGAGCACCAGGCCGTCGGCGCCGGGTGGGGCCTCGGCCACCAGCGCGTCCAACTCGACGGCGTCGATGTCCAGGAGGCGGGCGACGGCGTCGGTGACCTTGGCGGCGTTGAGGGTGCACACCAGCGGCAGGAACCGGCCAGTGGCGTCGGCGAACCCGGCGACGGCGCCGGTCGGGTCGGTCGAGGGCGCGGCGGCGACGGTGGTGAGCACGCCCGACGTCCCGATCGACACCGCCACGTCGCCCGGTGCCAGGCCGATGCCGACGGCGGCGGCCATGTTGTCGCCGGTGCCCGGGCCGACGAGCACCTCGCCGCCGCCCGCCGGGTGCCAGGTGCCGGCCACCTCGGCGGGTCCGAGCACGTCGGGCACCATCGCCGGCCAGTCGAGCCCGTCGTCGACCAGCGCCAGCAGGTCGAACCGGTAGGCGCCCTCGGCCGGCGACCAGTAGCCGGTGCCGGAGGCGTCCCCACGATCGGTCACGTGGGATCCGGTGAGGCGCAGCGTCAGCCAGTCGTGCGGCAGGCACACCCGGGCCAGGCGCGCCCACACGTCGGGTTCGTTGCGGCGCAGCCACGCCAGCTTGGTGACCGTGAACGATGCCACCGGCACGCTGCCGCACGCCGCCGCCCAGGCGGCGGCCCCGCCGGGCAACGCCGCCACGAGTGCGTCGGCGTCGGGCGCCGAGGTGGTGTCGTTCCACAGCTTCGCCGGGCGCAGCACGCCGTCGTCGGCGCCGAGCGCCACCAGGCCGTGCTGCTGCCCGCCGACGGCGATGGCACCGACGTCGACCGTCGTCGCCCCGGCGGCGGTCAGCGCCTCGGCCAGCGCCGCCTCGAGCGCCACCCACCAGGCCTCCGGATCCTGTTCGGCGACCGGCGGGGTCACGACCGGATGCGGCGCCCGCCCGGTGCCGACGAGGCGGCCGTCGTCGGCGTCGCGCAGCTCGACCTTGGTGCTCTGCGTGGACGAGTCCACCCCGGCGACCAGCGGCATCGCACGCTCCTGTCCACGCGTCACGGTCGGCAGCGCCACACCCTACGGGCCGCCTAGCGTCTCGCCCATGACCGAGGCCCTGACCCCGCGACCCGAGCACAAGTTCACCTTCGGCCTGTGGACCGTCGGCAACCCTGGACGCGACCCGTTCGGTCGCGAGGTGCGCCCGCCGCTCGACCCGTGCGAGAGCGTGCGTCGTCTGGCCGAGCTCGGCGCCTACGGCGTGAACCTCCACGACGACGACCTGGTGCCGCCGGGGTCGTCGGTCGCCGAGCGCGACGCCATCGTCGCCCGCTTCCAGGAGGCGCTCGACGAGAGCGGGTTGGTCGTGCCGATGGCCACCACCAACCTGTTCGGCGACCCGGTGTTCCGCGACGGCGCCTTCACCGCCAACGACCCGCGGGTCCGTCGCTACGCCGTGGCCAAGACGCTCGACGCCATCGACCTCGGCGTCGAGCTCGGCGCCACCGTGTACGTGATGTGGGGCGGGCGCGAGGGCGTCGAGGCGGAGGCGGCGATCGACGTGGCGGCGGCGCTCGACCGCTACGCCGAGGCGGTCAACCTGTGTTGCGCCCACGCCCGCGCCCAGGGCTACGACCTGCGCTTCGCCCTCGAGCCCAAGCCCAACGAGCCTCGCGGCGACCTGCTGCTGCCGACGGTCGGCCACGCGCTGGCGTTCATCGACGAGCTGGAGTGGCCCGACATGGTCGGCCTCAACCCGGAGTTCGCCCACGAGACGATGTCGGGCTTGTCGTTCACCCACGCCGTCGCCCAGGCGCTGTGGCACGACAAGCTCTTCCACATCGACCTCAACGCCCAGCGGATCGGCAAGTACGACCAGGACTTCCGCTTCGGCTCGGAGGGCATCCGCGACGCCTTCTACACGGTCAAGCTCCTCGAGGACGCCGGCTGGGACGGCTGCCGGCACTTCGACGCCCACGCCTACCGGACCGAGGACGCCGACGGCGTGTGGGACTTCGCCCGCGGCTGCATGCGGACCTACCTGATCCTGGCAGACAAGGCCCGCCGCTTCGCCGCCCACCCGGAGATCGCCGAGGCGCTGGCGGCGGCGCAGGTGGCGGCGCTGGCCGAGCCGACGTGGTCCGACACGTCGCCGGAGGGGCTGGCGGCGCTGCGAGCCGAGGCGGCGGGCTACGACGTGGCGGCGCTGGCGGCGGCCGGCCACGGCCACGAGCGGCTGGACCAGCTCGTGACCGAGCTGCTGCTCGGCGCCCGCTGAGCGCCGGATCGCTGCCCTGATGTCCGGCGTGGCGCTCAGCCCCGAACAGCAGCTCCTCGTCGACACGGTGGCGCGCCTGGTGGCCGACCATCCGGTGGCACCACCCCCGCCCGACGAGGTGCTGGCCGTCGACGAGGGCGCGCAGCGGGCCCTGGTCGAGGCCGGACTGTGGGCCATGCGGGCGCCGGCGGCGCTCGGGGGTGCCGGCGCCGGCGTGCTCGACACGGCACTGGTGCTCGAGGGCCTGGCGCGCGGACCGATCCCCGTGCCCTTCCTCGGGACCCAGCTGGCGCTCGAGGTGCTGGCTCCGCATGCCGCGACGCAGCCCGACGTGGTGCGGTCGCTGGTGGCGGGCGGCACCGGTGCGCTCATCGTCTCGGAGGACCTGGCCGCCGTCGCCGACACCGGCCTCGCCGTCGACTGGCGGCCCGGTGCTGTGGCCGTCGGGCGCGGCGACGCCGGTGTGGTGGTGTCGGCCACTGCCGGCGAGACCATCGCCATCGCCGACCTGACCCGCCGGGCGGCGACGGTGTCGACCACCGACCGCCTGGAGCCGCTGGCCGACGCCGCCGCCGTCGGCCGCACCGACGCCGCGGCGTTGGTGTTCGTCGCCGCCGACCTCGTCGGCACCATGGCCGGGGCGCTCGACGCCGCCGTGGCGCATGCCTGCGACCGCCACCAGTTCGGTCGCCCGGTCGGCTCGTTCCAGGCCGTGCAGCACCTGTGCGCCGACCAGCTGGTGTCGATCGAGGCGGCGCGTTCGGCCACCTGGCATGCCGCCGCGCTGCTCGACGCCGGGGCGGCACCCGACGCGGCCCTGGCGGCGGCCCGTGTCGCCAAGGCCTGGGCCTCGTCGGTGGCGCGCCAGGTCACCGAGGCGGCGATCCAGGTGTGGGGCGGCCTCGGCATGACGTGGGAGTGCCCGGCGCACCTGTACCTGCGCCGCGCCCTCGTCGGGCGGGCCCTGCTCGGCGACGAGCACGTGCAGCACGCACGCCTGGCGGCGACACCCGTCGCAGCTGCCGACGAGATCGACGAGGCTGCCGAGCCGGCCGACCAGGCGGCGTTCCGGCGCGAGCTGCGGCGGTGGTTGGACGAGCACGCGCCCCGCGCACCCGCCCCGACCCGGGGACCCGAGCGAGCCGCCTTCTGGGGCGCGTGGCACCGGTCGCTGTTCGCCGGCGGCTGGATGGGCGTGTCGTGGCCGACCGAGGTCGGGGGCCGGGGCCTGCTCGCCGTCTACGAGGCCATCGTCAACGACGAGGTCGGCGCCGCCGGCGCGCCGCCCATGCCGCATGTCGGCTTCCTGGGGCGGGCGCTGCTGCACGCCGGCACGCCGGCCCAGCAGCAGCGGTTCCTGCGCCCGCTGCTCGACGGCACCGAGGTGTGGTGCCAGGGCTTCTCCGAGCCCGACGCCGGCTCGGACCTGGCGGCGCTGCGCTGCCGGGCCGTGCGCGACGGCGACGCCTGGGTCGTCGACGGCCAGAAGGTCTGGACCAGCGACGCCGCCTGGGCCGACTGGTGCCTGCTGCTGGTGCGCACCGACCCCGACGCCCCCAAGCACCAGGGCATCTCGGCGCTGCTGGTCGACATGGCGAGCCCCGGCATCGATGTGCGCCCCATCACCCAGATCAACGGCGACACCGAGTTCAACGAGGTGTTCTTCACCGGGGTGCGGGTGCCGGTCGATCAGCTGCTCGGCGCCCCCGGCGACGGGTGGCGCATCGCCATGACGACCGTCGGCTACGAGCGGGGCCCCGCCGACGTCGGGTTCTCGTCCCGCTACGCCCGCCTCGCCGCCGAGCTGCGGGCAGCGGTCGACGCCGAGCCGACCGACGACGTCCGCCGCCGCGCCGTGGTCGAGGCCGAGGTGGCGGTGGCGGTGCTGCGCGCCCACGTCGCCCGCAGCCTGGCGGCGCGCGGCGAGGCACCGCCGGGCGCCGAGGGGTCGGTCGACAAGCTCCTGGCGGCGCGCGTCGAGCAGCTGCTGCACCACGTGGCGCTCGACCTGCACGCCGCCCCGTTGGTCGGGCGGGCCGACGACGTGCTGGGGGAGTACCTCTACTCGCGCGCCGCCACCATCGCCGGGGGCACGGCGCAGATCCAGCGCACGATCGTCGCCGAGCGGCTCCTCGGCATGCCGCGCGGCTGACTGCTAGACGGCGGGCACGACCAGCGTGTCGCCCGGCGCCAGCTCGTGCGTCGCGCCGGCGATCTCGACCACGATCGCCTCGTCGTGGCCGTTCGGCTTCGCCACCAGGCGGGTCTCGTCGTGGGTGACGGTGAGGTCGAGCGTGTACCCGCGGAAGCGGATGCCGAACGCCACCGACTCGATCGGCGCCGGCAGGGCCGGGTCGAGCACCAGCACGTCGCCCCGGACCGCCAGGCCCGTGTAGCAGCGCTGGATCAGGTCGACGGTGCCGGCCATGGCGCCCAGGTGGATGCCCTCGGCGGTCGTGCCGCCCTGGGCGTCCTCGACGTCGGCGACCAGGGCGTGGCGCAGCAGGGCCCAGCTGTGGTCGGGGTCGAGGTGGGCGAAGACCCAGGCGTGGATCATCTGGCTGAGGGTCGAGCCGTGCGAGGTGCGGCGGTCGTAGTAGGCGACCGTGCGGTCGATGGCGTCCTCGTCGAGCTCGTAGCCGAGCCGAGCGACGATCGCCTGCAGGTCGTCCCGTCCGAGCAGGTACAGCAGCATCAGCACGTCGGGCTGCTTGGCGAGCTTGTA
>JAGQTE010000130.1 GCA_020439175.1 Acidimicrobiales bacterium
GTTGTCGTCCTCCTCGGCGCCGGGCAGGCCGAGCACTGGGTTGACGCCGGCGGCGATCTGGACGGTGTCGTGCGCGGGGTGGGCATTGGCTTCGTCGACGGCGGCTCGCAACGTGCAGTCGCCGGCGCCTGGCGTCGCCTCGCACACGCCGTCGATGGTGGCGTCGGCACCGTCGGCCGCCGTCGACACGACGTAGGTCGCGTCGATGCGCACCAGGCCGGCCGAAGCCGTCGCCGAGCCACCGGCACCCACCACCAGGTCATCACCGCTCGGGTAGGTGGCGGCGTCGTCCCAGAACTCGGTCGTGTAGCGGCCCCCGACGGGGTCCGAGAACCGCACGCGGTAGGTCCCCGCACCGGGGTTGGTGAACACGTAGGCGCCGGCCTCGTCGGTGGTGGCGTTGGCGACGACCACCCGCCCCGGCTCGCGGTACAGCCGGGCTTCGATGCCGGGAATCGGTGCGTGCGTGGCCTCATCGGTCACGATGCCGGTGATCTGTGTCGGGGCATCGACCTGGGGATCGACGGTCACGGTCTGGCCCGGTGCCACGGTGATCGGCGCCGCCTGGTTGTAGAAGGCGACGTCGGCCCAGTGCTCGGTGAGGTACGCGCCGTTCGGATCGCGCAGGCGCATCCGATAGCTGCCCGGGCCGGGCTGGTCGAACCGATAGCTGCCGTCCGCTCCCGTCGTGCGGTTGCCGACGACGACTCGACCCGGCTCGCGGTACAGGCGCACCTCGATCCCGGCGACCGGCAGCCCGGTGTCCTCGTCGGTGACGGTGCCGACCACGGCGTTCGGGCGCGCCACCGTCATGTCGCGCACGAGGACCGCACCACCCGCGACGTCGACCGGTGTCGCCTGGTCGTAGGCGTACGTGTCGGCGAAGAACTCGGTGCGGAACGCCCCCGACACGGGGTCGGCCACGCGCAGCCGGTACGACCCGTCGTCGAGCCCGGCGAACGCGTACGTGCCGTCCGCCGCCGTCGTGCGGTTGGCGACCACCACGCGACCCGGTTCGCGATACAGCCGCACCTCGAGCCCCGCGGCGGGGACGTCGTTGTCGCCGTCGGTGACAGTCCCGGTGATGGTGTTGTTCGGCAACGCGTGGGCGCTCGGAACAGCGACGAGACCCGTTGCGACGACGGCGATGGCGGCCACCAACGCCGCTGCTACCGGTCGCCAGCGCACCCGAACCGCCATCACACCACCACCTCCGCCGCCGGCGAACACCGGCCTCCCCGATGCTACGCGCGGTCGCTTGTCCATGTCCGGCGCTCCACCCCAGGGCTGTCACACCCGCCCGGCATCATGGTTTCCCTTCCCCCATCGACCGGTGTACGATCACCCAGACAGGACGACCACCATGCCGCTCACCCCCGATCATCGTGCAGCGCTGCGCGAGTCCCTCGGCACCATCGCAGGCCCGGAGGCCATCGACGCCATGCTCGAGCAGTTCCCAACCGATGCCGACGACCAGCTCGTCACCCAGCGCGTGCTGCACGTCGAACTGGCGCAGCTCCGCGGGGACCTGCAGACCGAGATGGCCGGACTCCGCGGCGAGCTCCACGTCGAGATGGCGCACCTCGAGACCCGCGTGACCGATCGCATCGGTCAAGCAGCGACGGACACACGCAACTGGATCATCACCGCCATGCTCGGCGGGTTCGGCCTCGTGTACCTCATCGGGTTGGCGACCAATTGACGAGCCGGCGACCCGCCGGACATCACCTCACCCGGCGAGCGGGTGCTTGATGCCGAACTCGGCGAAGATCGCCAGCTGATCCGGCGTGGGGGGCCCGGGCTGGCCGACGGCGAACACGGCCGGGTTGGCCCGGTCGTACCACGCCGGCCAGGTGTCGCCCATGCGGGGCATGTTCGTCTGCATCAGGAACATCTCCTTCGACGCACCGAACGGCGCGGTGCCGTCGAGCGGCTGGAGGCTGAAGTCCACACGGCAGCCGATGTTGATGTTGTTGACGATCATCCCGGTCGGCGTCACGGCCAGCACGGTGGCCCGCGCCTTCGCCCCCGTCGCCATGAGCTGGTTGATCGTCTCGACGTCCTTCTTGGACGGGCCGAACGCCTTGCGCGCCTTCATCAGCATCGGCACAGCGATGACCAGCGCCACCACGAAGCTCAACACGATGATGACGATCGTCATGGTCATGGCAGATCCCATGCGCAGCAGCTTGGCACGGCGCCGCCGCCCGTGCGGAGGATCTGACGCGGCGACGGCGTCAGCCGGTGCGGGCGCCGACGATGGCCTCGGCGGCCGAGCCGGCGGCGACGAACAGCGCGGCGATGTCCTCGACGAGCTCGTCGTCGGGGACCGCCAGCTCGCCGTGGACCCAACGCAGCATCAGCTCGGCGAACCCGCCCACGATCATCGTCGCCGTGATCTCGACGACCGGGTCCAGGCTCCCGTCGTCGGGCTGCTGCTCGGCGGCCTCGCGCACGAGGCCTGTCGCCAGACCGCGCATCGCCTCCATGCGCCGGCGGGCCAGCGCCTCGTTGCCCAGGCCCTCCAGGTACAGCACCCGCGGCCGGCGCGGATCGTCGACGAAGTGCGCCACCAGCGCGCCGACCACCGCCCGGCTGCGTGCGAGGGGGTCGTCCGACGCCGCCTCCTGCGCGTCCCGCATCACGGTCATCGCCTCGACGGCGGCGCGGTCGTACACGGCGACCAGCAACTCGTCGAGGTCGGCGAACGACTCGTAGAAGTAGCGCGGGTTCAGGCGAGCGGCTTCGCAGACCCCGCGGACGGTGGTGCCGGCCGCCCCAGCCGTTCCCAGCAGCTCGTAGGCCGTGTCGAGCAGCAGGTCCCGGCGCTCACGGCGGCGCTCGTCGGGTTGCTTGCCGCTCCAACGGCTCGGGGTGCGTGCTGCCACGGCTCCGATGTTGGCAGACCCGGCGCACGCCCAATGGCTCTAGCCTGCGGCGACCGCCGACGCCCGACGTCGCGGCAGCCGACGCCCGACCCGAGGAGCCCGTCATGCCCCGCCTGTCCCAGGTGCCCCGATCCGACGACAACGCCCCGATCGTCACGATCATGTACGACCTGCTCTTCGGTCCCGGCCGCGACCCGGTGGCCGACCCCGGGACGTCGACCGGCACGCCGGGCGACTGGTGGACCGTGTTCGCCCTGGTCCCCGACGTGCTCCAGCACTGCGTCGACGGCTTCGGCCTCTACCAGAGCCCGAAGCGCCACCTCGACCCCAAGCTGCGCGAGCTCGGCCAGACCCGCGCCGGCTGGACCCGGGGCAGCCAGTTCGTCTTCTCGCAGCACTGCAAGTCCTGCCGTGCCCTCGGCATGCCCGAGGCCCAGATCGAGGCCATCCCCCACTGGCAGGTGGCGGACTGCTTCGACGAGCGCGAGCGGGCGGTGCTCGCCTACACCGACGCCCTCGTCTATGACGGCGGGCGCGTGGCCGACGGCGTCTTCGAGGCGCTGCGCACCCACCTCAGCGAGGAGGAGATCCTCGAGCTGACGTACATCACGTCGCTCTACGAGATGCACGCCACGATGTGCCGGGCGCTGCGAGTGGAGTTCGACGACCGTGACGAGCCCATCGTCGAGGTGATCGGGCCCGAAGGCGTCTCGGCCCTCGATGTCGGCCGGTCGATCAGCCTCCCCGCCGACGACGCCTGAACCGCCCCCACCACCGTTCTGGTGGCGAACTCGCGCCACCAACGACGCGGATTCGCTACCAGAACGAGCGGCCGACGAAGCGGTCAGCGGGTCTGGAGGGGCAGCACCGTCTCGGCCAGGCCCTCGAGCTCGGCGCGCCACGTCGTCGGCTCGTCCACCGGCACCACCACGAACTTCGACGCCCCGGCATCGACCAGCTCGACGAGCCGCGCCCGCAGCGCGTCGTACCCGATCGGGATGAGGTCCGCCGCCCGCTTGTCGGGCTGGCGCGCCTCGATGGCCGCCACGACGGCGTCGGGCAGCGGCGCCTTGGCGTAGGCGACGAGGGCGCCCCAGTGCTCGGGGTCCATCGTGCGTCCCGCCTCGGCCGCCGCCTCCTGCACGACCGGGATGCCGGCGGCGACGTCGGCGGCGTCGCAGAACGACGGCAGCCACCCGTCGCCGAGCCGGCCGCAGCGCCGCAGCTCCGAGCGCGCCCGCCCGCCGAGCCACAGATCGAGCGGTTGCTGCACCGGCGTCGGCTGCACTCGCACCCCCTCGACGGCGTAGTGCGTGCCGGCGAACGTCACCTCGTCGCCCGTCCAACAGCGCCGCATCAGCTCGATCATCTCGTCGAAGCGGGCACCGCGCTCGGCACGGTCGACGCCGAAGGCCGCCTGCTCACGAGGATCGACGGCGCCGAGCCCCACCGCCGGCAGCACCCGTCCGCCCGACAGGACGTCGAGCGACGCCAGCGCCTTGGCCAAAAGCACCGGGTTGCGGCCCGGGAGCACCAGCACCGACGTGCCGAACTTGAGGTGGGCGGTGCGTCCCGCCACGTACGACATCGCCACCAGCGGATCGGGGGCCGACCCGTTGACCCGCTCGGACAGCCACAGCGAATCGAACCCCAGCCGATCCAGGTCGTCGCAGAGCGCGCCGAAGGCCTGCGGATCGGCCGCGGCGCCCGTGTGGGTGCCGAGCCCGAACCCGACGCGCACCTTCGGCACGGTTCAGGCCCCCGGCACCAGGACGGGCTTGACGACGTCGCCGCGCAGCGACGCCTGCTCCGCCTCGTCGATCTGGCTGAGGGGGAACGTCTCGATCAGCCGGTCGAACGGGAACCGTCCCTGCTGCCACAGCTCGATCAGGCGCGGGATCAGCACCTGCGGATCGGCGTTGCCCTCGAGCACGCCGACGACGGTCTTGCCCACGAGCGCCAGGGCGTCGAGCACCAGATCGCCCTGCTGCACGCCGACGTACCCGCAGCTCCCGCCGAGGCGCAGCGCCCCGAGCGCCGCCTGCATCACCGACGGCACCCCGGTCGTGTCGACGGTGTGGTGGGCGCCGCCGCCCGTGATGTCGTGGATCTCGCCGACCACGTTGGCGACGTCGCCGCGCACGGTGTGCGTGGCGCCGAGCTCGCGGGCGAGCTCCAGGCGGTGGTCGTGGAGGTCGA
>JAGQTE010000015.1 GCA_020439175.1 Acidimicrobiales bacterium
CCCAGACCGCTACCCTCGGAGCCCATGCGCGCCGCGAGGTGGGGCAACGTGCGACGCCACCGAGATCGGCGGGGCCTGATCGCAGCGGCGTTGGCCGCCACGCTCGTGCTCTTCGGCGGCGGTTGGCCCCGGACCGACCCCATCGCCGGCGCGGCGCCCGCGACGTGGCCCGACGCCCACGAGGCGAACGCCGCCATCGGGCGCGGCGTGGAGATCGTCACCGAGCTCGACGCCGTCCCCGGAAGCGAGTTCATCGACGTGGAGGTCGCCGCCGACGTCGCGGTCGCCGGCGGGTTCCGGTCCGTGCGGCTCCCCGTGCCGTTCACGCGCTACCTCGAACCCGACGGCACCGTCGACCCGGCGTTCCTCGCCGCCGTCGAGGACGAGCTCGCCGTGCTCACCGACCACGGGCTGACCGTCGTGGTCTCGTGCAGCTGCACCATCGAGAGCATCGACGCCTTCGGGGCCCTGTGGGCACAGCTGGCGCCGGCGCTCGCCGACCAGCCGCCCTCGGTGTACTTCGAGCTGGCGAACGAGCCGGTGTGGCACGGCACCGACTCACCGGTCATCCCGGACTTCGGCGCCGACAACATCCTGCACGCCGCCGACTGGAACCAGGCCGTCGCCACCGTCCTGCCGACCGTGCGCGCCTCCAACCCCGAGCGGATCGTGGTCGTCACCGGCCCGGACCTCAGCTTCCCCCAGGCCGTCCCGGAGCTGGTGCTGCCCGACGACGACCGCCACCTCATCGTGACCTTCCACCAGTACCAGCCGCTGCAGTTCACCCATCAGGGCGCCGGCTGGCTGCCGGGCTCCGACGCTTGGCTCGGCACCACGTGGTCGGGCACCGCCGCCGAGATCGACACGCTCGCCGGCACGATGGAGGCCGCCGTGTGCTGGGCCGCCCAGCACGACCGCCCCTTGTTCCTCGGCGAGTTCGGTTCCCTCGCCACCGGGGGCCTGGCGTCGCGGGTGGCGTGGACGGAGACCGTCGCCCGCATGGCCGAGGCCGAAGGGATCTCGTGGACCTACTTCGAGCTGTCGAGCGACGGCTTCGGCATCTGGGACCGACACGTCGGCGCCTGGCGCACCGAGCTCTACGAGGCGCTCATGCCGCCGGTCGACGATCCGATGGCGCCGTGGGCCGCCTGCGCCGGCACACCCACCACCACCGCACCCGCCGGCACCGCGTCCACCACGCCGGCCGCGGCAGCGACCGTGACGCCGACCTTCACCGGCTGACCGGCCCGGTTCAACATCCGGGTCAAGCCATGAGGTCGGCGAGGCGCTCGGCCAGCATCACGCAGCCCAGGTAGGTGTTGCCGCGCACGATCGTCGGCATCGCCGAGGCGTCGGCGACGCGCAGGCCGTCCACGCCGCGGACGCGCAGGTGCGGGTCGAGCACGGCGTCCGGGTCGTCATCCGGGCCCATGGCACACGTGCCCACCTGGTGGAAGTAGGTGTAGGTCGACGAGTCGAGCAGGGCCCGCATCCCGTCTCGTGACGCGCTGCCCGCCACGAGGTCGCCGGCCGGCGACAGGCGGCTGGCACCGATGGCGGCGAAGGCGGCGGTCTGCTCCCACCGACCGACGAGCTCCACCACCGTGGCCAGGTCGTCGAGATCGTCGCCGTCGAGCAGCGGCAGGTCGAGCGTGGGGATGGCGGCCGGGTCGGCCGACGTCAGCGTCAACCGACCCCGCGACCGCGGCAGGAGGTGGAACACGAACACCTGGAACAAGGTGCCGCCGGCCTCGGACGACGAGATCGGGCACGCCAGCACGTGGAAGTCGACGCCGCGCCCTCGACCGGTGTCGCCGACGAGCACGGTCTTGGCGGGCGAGCCGACCAGCGTCTCGGCCTCGGGCCGGTGGTAGATGCAGCCGAGCCCGACGTGGTCCTGCAGGTTGGCGCCGACACCTGGCAGGTCGAGCACCGGGTCGATGTTGAGCGCCCGCAGGTCGCCAGCGGGCCCGATGCCCGACAGCAGCAGCAGCTTCGGCGACTCGATGGCGCCGGCGCACAGGATCACCTCGCCCGCCTCGATCACCTCGCCGCTGCGCAGCTCGACGCCGACGGCGCGCCCGTCCTCGAGCAGGACCCGGGCCACCGGCGCTTCGCAGCGCACCGTGAGGTTCGCCCGGGCGCGGACCTCGGCGTCGAGGTACGCCTGGCTGACGCTGAGCCGCTCGCCCGACGCCTGCACGGAACCCGGGAACACGCCGACCCCCGGCACCTGCATCGGGTCGTTGATGTCGTCGACCGGCCGGACGCCCAGCTCGACAGCGCCGTCGTAGAGCGCCCGATGGCAGGCCGCCCACGTCTCTTCCGGCCATCGCTGCACCGTGATCGGCCCGGTGTCGCCGTGCAGCGCCTGATGGCCGAAGTCACGATCGGTCTCGGCGCGCCGCATCGCCGGCAGCACGTCGTCCCAGCCCCAGCCGTCGCAGCCGGCCGCCGCCCACCCGTCGTAGTCGTCGGGCTGGCCGCGCACGGTCGCCATGAAGTTCACGGCCGAGGTCCCGCCGAGCACCTCACCCCGGTAGAACAGCGTCGGGCTCGACGCCGCCCCGACTGGCACGCCCCACTGCACGCCGACGGCGGCACTGAGGATGGCGTCGTACTCGCGCTCGGGCACGCGCACCACCTCGGGGTAGGCCGCATCGTCCGGGCCCGCTTCCAGCAGCAGCACCGAGCGCGCCGGATCCTCGCTCAGGCGCGCCGCCAGCACCGCACCGCTCGTGCCGCCTCCCACGATCACCACGTCGCCCCTCGCCACACGGCGACTATCCACTAGTGACACTATGCATGTCAATAGTGGCTGGCGTCACTCAGGCCACAGGCGCCAGCGCCATCGACACCGTGACCGACTGCTGGGGCGCCAGCACGACCGGGGTCGCCTGCGCCGCCGAAGCCCCGTCGGTCCACCACCGCAGCTTCCACGTGCCGCCGGGGTCCGAGAACCGCACGGTGTAGGTGCCCGGCACGAGGTTGCCGAACGCGTAGGCGCCATCGGCGGCCGTCGTCGTCATCGCCACGGCGACGCCGTTCTGGAACGCCCGCACCTCGATCCCGGCGAGCGGAGCGCCGCTGCCTGCCGACGTGACCGTGCCGTCGAGCACCGGCCGGTCCACCAGCCGGGTCAGCCGGCTGTCAACCGTCGTCACCCCGCCACCGGCCAAGGTCACGGTGGCGGCGGCCTGCGGCGCGGCGGCGTCGACCCACCACACCTGCTGGGCCCCGGGCGCCGAGACCCGCACGGTCCACCGGCCGGCGGCCGGGTCGAGACGGGCCAGCTCGTAGGTGCCGTCCGCCGCCGTGCGCACCCCCTTGGTGAACACGCCGTCGAGGTAGGCCCGCACGCTGGCATCGGCCACCGGGAGCCCGGTCACGGCGTCGGTGACCGTGCCGGCGATCGTCGACCGCCACGCCCGCGGCGTCAGTGCCGCGTCCGCTGTCAGCGTTCCGCCGGGCGGCACGGCCAACGGCAGCGCCTCCACCAACGTGGCGGCATCACCGTTGTACTCGGGCAGGTACACCGCCGAGCCGACGAAGCGCAGCCGCACCGTGCTGTCGGCGGCCAGGTCGTCGAACCGGTAGGCGCCGCTGGCGTCCGTGAGGGTGGAGGCGAGCACGGCACCACCGTCACCGAGCAGCTGCACGGTCCGTCCGGCGAGCGGGGCGCCGGTGTCCTCACCGGTCACCGTGCCGGCGATCGAACCGACGGCGGGCGGCGCCAGCATGTCGATGACCTGCTGCGCCACGCCGGGGTCGTCGAGCATCGACAGGTGGTTCAGCGTCGGGGTCACCGGCACGTTGGTGGCGTCGTCCATCAACGTCGAGGTGTACGGAACGATCACGCCGTCCGCCGGCGTCCACAGCGTGAAGGCGCGCACCCCCTCGGGGATCTCGGGCGCGGCGTTGAGCGTGGCCAGGAAGTCGGACCCGGGGATCATCTCGTAACAGGTGATGACGGCCCAGGTGTCGTAGCAGAACTGCCCCACCGTCGTGCCGTGGTTGGCGCCCGCCACCGACACCCAGGTGTGCACCTTGCCGGCGCAGCTGCCGAACTTCATGCACCAGCGGGTGTTGAGCGACCCCATCGAGTGCGACACCACGTCGACCTGCGTCGCGCCCGTCTGCGCCAGGACCTGGTCGAGATAGGCACCGAAGTTGTCGGCGATCACGGCGTTGGAGACAGTCGTCGTGTTGTACTGCCAGGCGAAGAGCAGGTTCGGGTCGAAGCCGTCGGCCACCATCGACGCCCGCATGTTGTCCCACACCCAGGCGCCGCTGATGTAGCCGTGCACGAAGATCACCGGCCGCTCCGGCAGCGCCGCCGACGCGGCGTCCGTCCCGGCCGACGTCGACCCCGACGCCGACGCCGGAGCGACGGGGGTGAGCGGGGCGGCGGGCGAGGCGCCGGCGGCAGAACCCAGCCCCAGGACCGCCAGCACGACGGTGGTGACCAGCACGGCCCATGCCGTGCGCAACCTGCGCGCGCTCATCGCACTCCCCCTCAGCTCGCGATCCACGAGGCGTACCGATGGTAGAGGCCTCGACGCCGCACTGCTCGCGCCTATCGTGCGGAGCCACGGCACGGACCGGCGTGCTGGGACGGCGGCCCCCGTGCCGCCGGGCGACGTGGGAGGACCAGACGTGGATCAGGCGATCGGCGCGGTGCTGGCGTTCGCGGTGGGTGTCGCCATCAGCCCGGTCCCGATCATCGCCGTGATCCTGATGCTGTTCTCGCAGCGGGCGCGCGTGAACGGCCCGATGTTCCTCGCCGGCTGGGTGATCGGCCTGAGCGTCGCAGCAGCCGTGGTCTACGCCTTGGCGACGGCCGGCGACATCGCCTCGTCCGACACGGCCAGCACGGGCGTGTCGTGGCTGCGCGTCGGTGCCGGCGTGGCGCTGCTGGTCCTGGCGGCGCGCAAGTGGCGATCCCGTCCCGGACCCGACGACGAGCCCGACATGCCGCGCTGGATGAGCGGCGTCGACCACATCGCACCGGGCCGGGCCTTCGGCCTCGCCGTCGTCCTGTCGGCCGTCAACCCCAAGAACCTGGCGCTGATCTTCGGCGCCTCCACCCGCGTCAGCCAGGTGGCCCCGTCGACCACCGACGCCATCGTCGCCCTGGCCGTGTTCGTGCTGATCGGGTCCTCCACGGTCGGCGCCGCCGTGCTGTACGACCTCTTCGGCGGCGAGCGCGCCCAGTCGAGCCTCGACCGGGCCAAGGCCTGGCTCACGCTCCACAACACCGCCGTGATGGCCGTGCTGTTCGTCGTGTTCGGCGCCGTGCTGATCTCCGAAGGCCTCACCAGCTGACCAACTGACCGGCCGACCCGCTCCCCCGCTCCCCACCCGAAATTGGGCTGACCATGCCGACATCCCGGAATTCCCAACCCGATGTCGGCGGGGTGCCCGCCCCACCCACCTGCTCGTTCGCCAGCGACAACACCGCCGGCGCGTCACCGGAGGTGCTGGCGGCGCTGGCCGCGGCCGACGGTCCCGCGGCGCTCGCCTACGGGGCGGACCGCTGGACCGCCGCCGTCACCGACGCCTTCGCCGAGCGTTGCGGGCAGCCGGTCGACGTGCTGTTGTGCTGGGGCGGCACCGGCGCCAACGTCGTCGGCGTCGCCGCCGGGCTCGAGTCGTGGGAGGCGGTGCTGTGCGCCGACACCGCCCACCTCGTCACCGACGAGGGTGGCGCCCCCGCCCGCATGACCGGCGCCCTGGTGCTGACCGAGCCGAACGTCGACGGCAAGCTCGTCCCCGAGGCGATCGAGGCGCGCGCCGCCTGGCTCGGCAACGAGCACCACCCGCAGGTCGGCGTGGTGTCGATCAGCCAGGCCACCGAGCTCGGCACCGTCTACACACCCGACGAGATCGCCGCGCTCGCCGACGGCGCGCACCGCCACGGCATGCGGCTGCACGTCGACGGTGCCCGCCTCGCCAACGCCGTCGCCGCGCACGACAGCGACCTGCGCGCCATGGTCGTCGACACCGGCGTCGACATCGTGACGTGGGGCGCCACCAAGAACGGCGGCATCTACGGCGAGGCGGTGCTCGTGCTCGACCCGTCGATCGCCGGCCGGGCCCGGTTCCTGCGCAAGCAGCTCGGCCAGCTGCCGTCGAAGATGCGCTACATCGCAGCGCAGGTGTTGGCGCTGCTCGACGACGACCGCTGGATCACCCAGGCAGCGCACGCCAACGCCATGGCCGCCCGGCTCGCCGACGCCGTCGCCGGGATCGACGGTGTCGAGGTCGTCCGCCCGCCCGAGGCCAACGCCGTGTTCGCCCGCCTCCCCGTCGACCGCATCGACGCCCTCCAGGACTGGTCGTTCTTCTGGGACTGGGATCGCAGCGACGGCCTCGTGCGCTGGATGACGCACGCCGCCACGACCCCCGACGACGTCGACCGGTTCGCCGCCGGCGTCGCCGCCATCGTCGGCCGATGAGCGCCACACCCGGACCGACCGAGGCCGGCGCGCCGCGGGTGGCGCTGGTCACCGCCGAGGTCGCCCACGCCTTCGACGTCGACCTCGGCCCGCTGCTCGACGCCTTGGCGGCGCACGGAGCGCAGGCCGAGGCGGCCGACTGGCACGACGACGGCGTCGACTGGTCGGTGTTCGATCTGGTGCTGGTCCGCTCGCCGTGGGACTACCACGCCCGGCTCGACGAGTTCCTGGCCTGGGCCGACCGGGCGGCGGCCGTCAGCGACCTGCACAACCCGCTCGACGTGCTGCGCTGGAACACCGACAAGCGCTACCTCGACGACCTCGCGGCGCACGAGGTGCCGACCGTGCCGACGCGCTGGTGCGCGCCCGGTGAGGCCGAGGGGTTCGCCTGGCCCGACGGCGGCGAGGTCGTCGTCAAGCCCACGGTGTCGGCCGGGTCGCGCAACACCGCCCGGTTCGACCTCGACGACCCGGCCGAGCGCGCCGCCGCCGTCGAGCACCTGACCCGCATCGGCGCCATGGGCAAGACCGCCATGGTCCAGCCCTATGTGGCCTCGGTCGACGACCGGGGCGAGACGGCGGTGATCGTCATCGACGGCACCATCTCCCACGGCGTGCGCAAGGGACCGATGCTGGCCCCGGGCGGCGAGGTGGCGTCGGGGCTGTTCGCCGCCGAGGAGCTGCAGCCCCGGACGCCGACCGCAGACGAGATCGACGCCGCCCATCGGGCCGTCGCCGCCGTCGAGGCGCGGTTCGCCACCGTGCCGCTCTACGCCCGCGTCGACCTGATCGCCGGGGCCGACGGTGCACCGGTCGTGCTCGAGCTCGAGCTCACCGAGCCTGCGCTGTTCCTCGTCCTCGCACCCGACCCGGCACAGGCCGCCGACGCCTACGCCCGCGCCGCCCTCGCCCGCCACACGAGGCGCTGACGAGCCACGACACGCTCGTCAGCCCTCGGCGGCGCCGAGCGTGATGCTGACGTTGACCAGGCGGCAGACGTCGTCGCCCCGGTTGACCCAGGCGTGGCGGACGCCACCCACGACGATGCTGTCGCCGGCGTGCAGCGTCA
>JAGQTE010000016.1 GCA_020439175.1 Acidimicrobiales bacterium
ATCCGACCACGGGTCGAGGAAGGCCGTGATCCGCCGCATGCGGTACGGCTCGATGATGGCGAACAGCACGCCGGCGGCCGCCGCCGCCAGGCCCAGCAGTCCCAGCTGGCGACCGGGTACGCCGGCGACGAACAGCAACACGAAGGTCATGACGAACAAGATGATCGTGGTGCCGAGGTTCGGCTGGATCATGACGAGCACCGCCATCATGGCGAACACGGCCAGGACCGGACGCAGCGCCTGCTGCGGATCGGCGACGCGGTTCGCCCGACGCGCCAGCAGGTCGGCGGCGAACAGCAGCAACGCCAGCTTGGCGAACTCCGACGGCTGCACCGTGAACGGCCCGAAGCCCAGCCAGCGGCGGGCGCCGTTGACGACGACCCCCACACCGGGCACGAGGACGAGCACCAACATGGCCAGCGACACCCACAACAGGTAGCGCGTCCACGATCGCCAGCGCCGGTAGTCGATGCGCAGCGCAACGACGAAGCCGACGATGCCGACGCCCAGCCACAGCGCCTGACGGCCGAACTGGTACCAGGGGGACCCGTAGTCCTCGATGGAGGCGACGCTCGACGCCGACAGGACCATGACCATGCCCGTCAGGCACAGCACCGCCACCAGGGCGACGATGGCGACGAAGGCCCCCGAGCGGCGGCCGGCGGGCGGCGCCGTGCGCAGGCGCGCCCCCTTCCGGCCCGAGGCGGCACGGGCGGCGCGCGGGTGCGGCGTGACGCTGGCTTCGCTCACGACCCGGCCTCGAGATCGGGCACGGCCCGGCGCACGCACGCGGCGAAGTCGTCGCCGCGCTCGGCGTAGGAGCGGTACCAGTCGAACGAGGCGCAGCCCGGCGAGAGCAGCACGGCGTCACCCGGTCGGGAGGCGGCACGCGCCTGCTCGACCGCCTCCGCCATCGAGGTCGCCACCGTCACCGGCCGCAGCCCGGCGAAGGCCGCCGCCACCTCGGGCGCGGCGTCGCCGATCGCCACGACGGCGCGCACGTGCGGCGCGGCGTCGGCCAGCTGGCGCAGGTCCAGCCCCTTGTTGCGCCCGCCGGCTACCAGCACCACCGACGCGAAGCCCGTCGCGGCGGCGACCGTGGCGTGCGGCACCGTCGCCTTGGAGTCGTCGACCCAGACCACACCGTCGGCGACCCCGAGCGTCTGCACGCGGTGCGGCAGCCCCTGGAACCGGGTGAGGACGGCTCGGACGCCGGCGACCGTCGCGCCGCCGGCAATCGCCGTCGCCGCTGCGGCCAAGGCGTTGGCGAGATCGTGCGGCAGGCGGCGGGGCAGCTCGTCGACGCGCACCAGCTCCCCCATCGGACCGACGAGCGAGCCGTCGACGACGCGGTAGTCGGCGTGGGGATCCGACAACGAGAAGGTGCGCGTCGTGGCCGACGGCACCACGTGACGCATCACGACCGGATCGTCGCCGTTCGCCACGGCCGTGCCATCCGGCGCCAGGTCGGCCCAGATGCGCGCCTTGGCCGCCTCGTAGGCCTCGAGGCTGCCGTGGTTGTCGAGGTGGTCGGGAGCGAAGTTCAGCCACGTCGCCACCGTCGGGCGGAACGCAGCAGCGTGCGCCAGCCGGAACGAGCTGGCTTCGACGACGAAGACCCGAGGTTCGGGATCGGCCACGGCGGTCACCAACGGCACGTCGGTGTTGCCCGCCGCCTCCGCCGGCACGCCCGAGGCGCGCAGCATCTCGGTCACGAGCGTCGTCACCGTCGTCTTGCCGTCGGTGCCCGTGATGGCCAGCAGCGGACGGTCGTCGAGCGCCCCCGCCAGATCGAGCTCGTCGAGCACGGGCACCCGATGGGCGCGCGCCGCCTCGAACACCGGGTGGTGGTCCGGCACGCCCGGCGATGGGAGCACCGCGGTGGCGGCGGCGACCAGCTCGTCGAGCTGTGCGGGCGACGGTGCGTCGATGAGCTGCACGGTCAGCAATTCTGCTGCGCGCCGCGCGTCGGCCGAGGGATGGTCGTCGACCACGACGACCGGACGTCCGGCTGCCACGAGCACGCGGCACATCGCCTGCGCCGTGATGCCCAGGCCGACCACCAACGGGTGCTGCAGCGGGAGCTCCGCCAGGCTCACAGGTCGAGCGTCCCGGTCGCCAGGTAGTCGTAGTAGTAGATGCCCAGCCCCAGGGCCACCGCCAGGCCGGCCAGGATCCAGAAGCGGATGATGACCGTCGTCTCGGGCCAGCCCTTGAGCTCGAAGTGGTGGTGGATGGGCGCCATCCGGAACACCCGCCGACCACCGAAGCCCCGGAAGGCCACCACCTGCACGATGACCGAGACCGTCTCGACGACGAACAGGCCGCCGATGATCACGAGCAGCAGCTGGGTGTTGAGCGCCAGCGCCAGGCAGGCGAGTGCGGCGCCGATGGCGAGCGACCCGGTGTCGCCCATGAAGATCTTGGCGGGCGCGGCGTTCCACCACAGGAACCCGACGCACCCGCCCAGCATGGCCACCGAGACGACGGCGAGGTCGAGGGCGTGCGGGGTGGCGTAGATCTCGGGATGGCGCAGGCTCCAGAAGCCGATGATCGTGAAGGCACCGAAGGCGAAGATCGCCGAGCCACCCGCGAGGCCGTCCATGCCGTCGGTGAGGTTCACGCCGTTGGTGGCCGCCAGGATCAGCAGCACGGCGAACACGCACCACCCGATGCGGCCGAGGTCCCAGCCCGGCAGGTCGTAGCGCGTGAAGGACAACGTGGTGTGCTGCTCGGTCAACACGATCATCGCCACGGCCCAGCCGATGGCCACGCTCAGCAGCCCGACGATCTTCATGCGCTTGTTCAGGCCGAGGTTGCGCTCACGCGTGACCTTGATCCAGTCGTCGAGGAAGCCGACGACGCCGGCGGCGACGATCGCTCCCATCGTGATCAGCCCGCTGTAGGTGAACACGCCCGGACGCTCGGTCAGCTTCAGCACGAGGTCGGAGATGACGTAGGCCATCGCCGCCGAGGCCACGATGGCGATGCCGCCCATCGTCGGCGTCCCCGCCTTGGCCTGGTGTGCTTCGAGGTCCTCGTGGATCGGCTGCCCCACGCTGCGCCGGTGCAGCGCCGCGATCAGCCAGCGGGTGCCGAGCAACGACATGGTCATGGCCAGGGCGGCGGCGAGCAGCAGGCGGATCACGCAGCACCTCCGGCGCCGGCCAGGAGCAGCTGGCGGGCCACGTCGCGGTCGTCGAAGGGCTCGACGACCTCGCCGATGGTCTGGGTCGTCTCGTGGCCCTTGCCGGCGATGACGACGACGTCGCCCGGCGCGGCGGCATCGAGCGCGGCGGCGATCGCCAGGCGACGGTCGGGCTCGACCAGCAGGTCCTCGGCCCGTCGGGGAACGCTGTTGTCGAATCCGGAGCGCACGGCGGCGATGATCACCTCGGTCGGTTCCCCCCGCGAGTTGTCGGCCGTCAGGACTACTCGATCTGCCCCGCGCGCCGCCACCTCCCCCATGGGCCCGCGCTTGGCAGGGTCCCGGTCGCCGCCGCATCCGAACACCACGTGGACGCGACCGCCGGTAGCCGCCGACGCTGCCGCCAGGACGTGCTCGAGGGCGTCGGGCGTGTGGGCGAAGTCGACGACGACGGTGAACGGCTGGCCGGCGTCGACCAGCTCGAAGCGCCCGGGGACGACGACCGCACGTCCGAGGCCGGCCGCGATCACGGCCGGGTCGATGCCACAGCGATGGGCCACCTCGGCGGCGACGAGCGCGTTGGCCACGTTGTGCGCGCCGCCGATGGGCAGCCGCACGGCGTGACCGCGCCACCGGAACGTCGACGCCTCGAGGCCGACGGCGACGGCGTCGAGGTCGGCGCGGCCGACGGTCACCGCCGGGATCGTGACCTGCGCCGCCAGCCGGGCCCCCCAGGCATCGTCGACGTCGATGACCGCCTGGGCGCTGAGCTCCGGGGTGAACAGGCGCGCCTTGGCGGCGAAGTACGCCTCCATCGTGCGGTGGTGGTCGAGATGGTCCTGGCTCAGGTTCGTGAACGCCGCCACGGCGAACCGGCAGCCGTCGACGCGGTGCTGGTCCAACGCATGGCTCGACACCTCCATCGCCACGGCGCGCACGCCCGCCCGACGCTGGTTCGCCAGCCACGCCTGCAGCTCCGGCGCCTCCGGGGTGGTCCGCGCTCCCGACAGCGTGCCGAGGACCGCTGAGGGCCACGCCGCCTCCTCGAAGATGTTGCGCAACAGGTAGGTGGTCGTCGTCTTGCCGTTCGTGCCGGTGATCCCGACCACGGTCAGGTGCTGCGACGGGTGATCGTGCACGAGGTCCGCCACCGGGCCCATCGCCCGACGCACGTCGGCCACGTGCACCTGTGCCACGTCGAGGTCGAGCGACCGCTGCACGAGCAGGGCGACAGCGCCGGCGCGCACGGCCGCGGCCGCGTGGTCGTGGCCGTCGGCCGCCCGGCCGACGACGCAGCAGAACAGGTCACCCGGCTGCACCGTGCGGCTGTCGTGCGCCACGCCGCGCACGATCGTGGCCGCACCACCGGCGCCCGTCACCTGTCCGCCGACGAGCGTCGCCACCGCGTCGAGCCTGACGCCGTCGTCGCCCACCATCAGCCTCTGGACGTCGTGGCCCCGGTGCGCGCGCGCGCCGCACCCGCGGTCGGCCCGCCCGTCGGGGTGCTGG
>JAGQTE010000131.1 GCA_020439175.1 Acidimicrobiales bacterium
GGTGTACCTGAAGCTCGGCATCGGCGGACGCGACGCCCTGCGCGCGGCCATCCACGGCCGAACAGCGCCCTGAACAGGGCGTTCGCCCCTTCGATCGACCCCGCGGGCGCGCGTGAGTAGGTACTACCCATGACAGGTCGTCCCGACGCGCCGAACGTTGCGCCATGGACCGGAACCAGGCCATCGACGCGCTGCCGGCGCCCTACGGGGCGGTGATCCGACTCCTCGACGAGGGCGAGCCGCCCGACCGGGTGGCCCGGCTGCTCGGCCTCGAACCGGAGACGGCCAGGACGTTGGCGGCCGTGGCCACCGGCAAGCTCACCGAGCTGCTGGCGCGATCGACCGCCGGGATCGGCGGAGGGGACCGATGAGCGGCACCACCACGACCAGCACGTCCAGCCACAGCACGACGACCGACAGCACGACGACCGACAGCACCATGACGAAGGACACGATGATGGACCACGGCGGACGACGGACACGGCACAGCACAGCGGCAGCGATGCGGCGGACGATTGCCCGCCTGCTCGCCCTGGCGCTGGTGCTGTCGGGCCTGGCGATCACGACCGGCACCGGGCTGGACCCGGTCCAGGCCGGTCCCGTCGACGCGCCTGGCGTGGCCCGCACGGTCAGCGAGGAGGGCACGACCCAGGCGAGCGTCGCCACCGGCATCAACCACTCGTGCGCCATCACCGCGGCCGGAACCGTCGACTGCTGGGGCGACAACTCCCAAGGCCAGGCCGTGGACCAGACGGGCACCACCTACGTCGCCGTCTCGGCTGGCTACCTGTTCACCTGCGCCCTCACCACCTCCGGCACCATCGACTGCTGGGGGTACAACAGCCACGGGCAGGCCGTCGATCAGACCGGTGACACCTTCGTCGCCGTCTCGGCCGGCTACCTGCACGCGTGCGCCATCACGACCAGCGGCCTGGCCCAGTGCTGGGGCTACGGCGACGCCCGCATCGGCACGCCGCCGGGCGTGACCTTCCGGTCGATCAGCGCCGGCGACAGTCACAGCTGCGGCGTCACCACGGCCGGCGCCGTCGACTGCTGGGGCGACAACGGCGACGGCAAGGCCGTCGACCAACCGGTCGGTGCTCCCGGCCCCGGGATCGGGTACACCGCTGTCGGTGCGGGCAAGTACCACACGTGCGCACTCACCACTGCCGGCACCGTCGACTGCTGGGGACAGAACGCCTATGGCCAGGCCACCGACCAGACCGGCCTCGAGTACACGGCACTCGCCGTCGGGTACAACCACAACTGCGCCGTCGCCGCCGTCGGGCTCGTCGACTGCTGGGGGCAGAACACCTCCGGACAGGCCACCGACCGCAGCGCCCCACCCGGCTTCGTCGCCATCGACGCCGATGAGACACACTCGTGCGCCGTGCTCGACACCGGCGCCGTGGATTGCTGGGGGGACAACTCCTTCGGCAAGGCCGCCGATCAGACCGGCCCGTCCTTCGTCGGTGCCGGCATCACCGTGTCCGAGGACCATGTCTGCGTCCTGATCAGCGGCGGACGCGTCGACTGCTCGGGCGAGGACTCCTACGGCCAGGCCGCCGACCAGCCCGGGGGCGGCTTCCTCGCCGTCGAGGCCGGCGTGTACTTCACGTGCGGCATCACGGTGGTCAACACCATCGACTGCTGGGGACGCAACGATCAGGGCCAGGCCGTCGACCAGACCGGCGATACCTACGCCGCAGTCAGTGCCGGACGCTTCCACGCCTGCGCGCTGACGACGAGCGGCTCGATCGACTGCTGGGGCGACAACAGCTCCGGCCAGGCCACGGACCAGACCACGACCCGGTACACGGCCGTCGCAAGCGGCGACGCCCACTCGTGCGGCCTGACCGGCAGCGGCGCCGCCGACTGCTGGGGTGACGACACCTACGGCCAGGCCGCCGACCAGATCGGGCCGTACACGGCGATCACCGCCGGCGCGCTGCACACGTGTGGCCTGCGCACCAACGGCACCATCGACTGCTGGGGTCGCAACGACCTGGGCCAGGCCGACGGCCGCAACGACGTGCGCTTTCGCTCGATCGACGCCGGGGGGAACGCCACCTGCGGCGTGACGACCGCCGGCGTCGTGGACTGCTGGGGTGCCGGCACCGGGCCTGGCGGCGACAACGCCGACCAGACCGACACCACGTTCACGTCGGTGGCCGGCGACCTGTCGGTGAACTGCGCCCGCACCACGGCGGGGCGTATCCGGTGCTGGGGCAACCGCACGGATTACCGGCCGTTGATCCTCACCACCGACGTCGAGCAGATCCTGCCGGTCGGCGAACCGACGACGGCCACCTTGGACGACCTCTATGTGGCACCGCTCGATGCTCCCGCCTACTCCGTGGTGGCGGGGACACTTCCGCCCGGCGTGATGATGGCGGCCAACGGCTCCCTGTCGGGCACCCCGACGACCAGCGGCGACTACCCGATCACCCTGCGCGCCGCCAACGCCTACGCCGAGGACACGTCCTCGGTGCTGCTGAAGGTGCGGCACCGACCGTCGATCATGCCCCCGGCCAACCAGGTCGGCACCCCGGGGACGCCCATCGGCCCGCTCGACGTGTTCGTCGCCGACGACGAGGACCCGGCATCGGCACTGTCGCTCTATGCCAAC
>JAGQTE010000132.1 GCA_020439175.1 Acidimicrobiales bacterium
CGGCACCGTCGACGACGTGCAGGCCGGGGTGGCCGTAGACCCGGTGGTACGGGTCGATGACGCCGGTCTCGGGGGCGTCGCCGATCGGCGCCCCGCCGAGGAAGTGGGCGGTCATCGGGATGTTGAACACGTCGTTCCAGCAGCCCTGCGCCATCCCGCCGATCTTGGCGGCGATGCGACGCACCACGTCGTGGCCGACCGGCAGCCACCGCGGGTTCGGCTCGCCGATGCCCTGGGTGGTGGTGAGGCGGCGTCGACCGAACAGGCCGGGCTTGGTGGTGCAGGTGATCGAGTTGTCACGGGTCTGCATGACCAGGGCGATGATCGTCTGCTCGGACCAGCGGCGCAGGCTCAGGTTTCGCATGCCGTCGATGCCTGCACGGCGTGCCTCGCGCAGCCACGCCACCGGCCGTGGCAGCGGACCGTCGCCGTCGACGAGCGCGGTGGTGAGTCCGCCCATGAAGTTCGACCCACGGCCGTAGCGCACCGGCTCGACGTGGGTGTGCTCGTCGGGATGGAACGACGAGGTGATGGCGACGCCCTTGGTGAAGTCGACGTCGCGCCGGAAGGCTCGGGCTCCGAGGATCGCCTCGGAGTTGGTGCGGGTCAGCTCGCCGAGGCGCGGCGACAGCGCTGGCAACCGGCCACCGTCCCGCATGGCGTGCAGCAGCTTCTGCGTGCCGAGCGTGCCGGCGGCGACGACCACGTCGCCGGCGACGAACGTCCGCACGGCACCGCGCGGCCCGCCGGTGCGCTGCGTCGTCACCCGGTACCGGCCGTCGGGGCCCGGCGCCACGTCGGTCACCGTGACCAGGTCGATCACCGTCGCCCCGGCCCGCTCGGCCAGGTGCAGGTAGTTGGTCAGCAGCGTGTTCTTGGCGCCGTGGCGGCATCCGGTCATGCACTCGCCGCACTCGATGCAGCCGCGACGCTCCGGTCCCACGCCGCCGAAGAACGGGTCGGCCACCGGGCGACCCGGCTCGCCGAAGTACACCCCGACCGGCGTGGGATGGAACGTGTCGCCGACGCCCATCTCCTCGGCGACCTCGCGCATCACCTCGTCCGCGGCGGTGACCGTCGGGTTGGTCGTGACGCCGAGCATCCGCTTCGCCTGGTCGTAGAACGGCGCCAGCTCGGCCCGCCAGTCGGTGATGTGCGCCCACTGGCGGTCGGCGTAGAAGGGGTCGAGCGGCTCGTACAACGTGTTGGCGTACACGAGCGATCCGCCGCCGACCCCGGCGCCGGACATGACGAGCACGTCCTTGAGCAGCGAGATGCGCTGGATGCCGAAACAACGCAGCGCCGGCGCGTACAGGAACGAACGCACCCGCCACGACGTCTTCGGGAGGGTCGTCTCGTCGAAGCGCTTGCCGGCCTCGAGCACGGCGACCCGGTAGCCCTTCTCGGTCAGGCGTAGCGCCGTCACGCTGCCCCCGAACCCCGAACCGATGACGACGACGTCGTACGCGTCGGCGTCGCCTTCGTGCTGCTGGTGCGATTCGTCGTTCATCGGGCGCCGACGATACGCCGTCCCGACAGCGCGAACCGGGCCTGGCTATCGTCCGGCGCATGTCACACGACGTACGCGCTGTTGTCGCTCTGTCCTCGGGGGCACCCGTCTCGATCGAGACCATCGTGGTGCCCGACCCCGGCCCGGGCGAGGCCCTGGTCGACATCGAGGCGTGCGGCGTCTGCCACACCGACCTGCACTACCGCGAGGGCGGCATCTCGGACGACTTCCCCTTCCTGTTGGGGCACGAAGCCGCGGGGCGGGTCGCCGCCGTCGGCGAGGGCGTGACCGACGTGGCGCCGGGCGACTTCGTCGTCCTGAACTGGCGCGCCGTGTGCGGCGAGTGCCGGGCGTGTCGCAAGGGCAAGCTCCAGTACTGCTTCGCCACGCACAACGCCACCCAGAAGATGACGCTGACCGACGGCACCGTGCTGTCGCCGGCGCTCGGCATCGGGGCGTTCGCCGAACGCACCCTCGTCGCCGCCGGCCAGTGCACCAAGGTGCCCGACGCCGACCCCGCCGTGGTCGGCCTGCTCGGCTGCGGTGTGATGGCCGGTGCCGGCGCCGCCATGCTCACCGGTGACATCGGCCGAGGCGACACGGTCGCCGTGTTCGGCTGCGGCGGCGTGGGCGACGCCGCCATCGCCGGCGCCAAGCTCGCCGGGGCACGCACGATCATCGGAGTGGACCTCGATGACCGCAAGCTCGAGTGGGCCCGGACGTTCGGCGCCACGCACACCGTCAACGCCGGCGACCAGGACCCGGTCGAGGCGGTGCGCGAGCTCACCGACGGCTTCGGTGCCGACGTGTGCATCGAGGCGGTCGGCAACCCCGCCGTGCTCGAGCAGGCGTTCTTCGCCCGCGACCTGGCGGGCACCGTCGTGCAGGTCGGCGTGCCGACACCCGACATGCGCTTCCCGGACATCCCGATGATCGAGTTCTTCGGGCGGGGCGGGGCGCTCAAGCCGTCGTGGTACGGCGACTGCCTGCCGAGCCGCGACTTCCCGCTGCTCGTCGACCTCTACCTCCAGGGGCGGTTCCCGCTGGACCAGTTCGTCAGCGAGCGCATCGGCCTCGAGCAGGTCGAGGAGGCGTTCCACAAGATGGAGCGGGGCGAGGTGCTGCGCAGCGTGGTGGTCCTGTGATCGAGCTCGTCACCACCGACGGCCTGTTCCGCCTCGACGGCGGCGAGTGGGAGGTCACCAACAACATCTGGCTCGTCGGCGACGACCGCGAGGTGATCGTCATCGACGCCGCCCACGACGCCGGCCCGATCGTCGAGGCCGTGCACGGGCGCCGGGTCACCGCCATCGCGCTGACGCACGGCCACAACGACCACATCAACGCCGCCGTCGCCCTGCAGGATGCCGTCGACGCCCCGATCCTGCTGCACCCCGACGACACCATGCTATGGGCCGACGTGTACGCCGACCGCTCCCCCGACCGCGACCTGCGCCCCGGCGACACGTTGCACGCCGGCGCCGCGTCGCTGCGGGTGCTGCACACCCCGGGCCACTCCCCCGGCGGCTGCTGCTTCGTGCTCGACGACGAGGCACACGTGTTCACCGGCGACACGCTGTTCTGCGGCGGACCGGGCGCCACCGGCCGCAGCTTCAGCGACTTCGGCACCATCGTCGACTCGATCCGGCGAGAGCTGCTGACGTTGCCGCCCGAGACCGTGGTGCACACCGGCCACGGCGACACCACGACGATCGGCGCCGAGGCACCCGACCTCGAGGAGTGGCTGCGGCGAGGGCACTGACGGGCGGCGTTCACGCCGCGACCGGAGCGGGCACCTCCTCGTCCGCCGACGTCGCCTCCGGCCGCAAGGCCGTGATGGCGAGACCGGCGAGCACGGCGACACCGATGAGGAGGTAGCTCGACGCCACCACCTGTTGCAGCGGACCGTAGGTGAGCTCGACGCCGTCCTTGGACGGCAGCACCGTCTCGAGCCGCACGCCCAGCGCGACCACGGCTGCCGCCGCCAGCCCCGCCGGCCACCACCGCCGGCGCTCGACGGCGGTGGTGGCCCACGTCGCGATCGCCGGCACGGCGAGCACCAGCCAGACCCAGTGGTGGGTCCACGAGATCGGTGAGGCGACCAACCCCCCGATCGCCACCGCCAGCACACCGTCGACGTGGTCGCCGCGCCGGTACAACGTCCGACCGACGACCAGGCCGCCGCCGACGGCGAGCACGCTCCCGATGAGCCACGGCAGCGACCGGCTGCCGTCGACCCCGAGGCGGTGCAGCACGCCGTCGAGCGACTGGTTCGCCAGGAAGTGCGGCTCACCGACCCGTGTCGGGTCGATGAGCTCCTCGGTCCAGTACCGCGCCCACTCGTCGATGCCGATCACCATGCCCGCCGCGGTGGCGGCGACCGCCGTGCCGACGGCCAGCACCATCCGTCGGAGGTCACCGAGCAGGAACGTGTAGACGACGAACAACGCTGGTGTGACCTTGAGCGCCGCCGCCACACCGGTGAGCGCACCGCCCCACCGGGCCCGGGCACCCCGACCGCACAGGTCCTCGACGATCAACCACATGAGCACCACGTTGATCTGGCCGTACTCGATGGTCGAGCGCGTCGGCCACGCCAGCAGCGCCAGGCCGCCGACGAGGGCGAAGCGCCAGCCGACGCTCCAGCGCGCCACCGGACCGCGCCACCAGCCGGCGCCGGCGACGAGCCAGGCCGTGCGCGCCAACGCCGCCAGCGTGCATGCCGTCATCAGCACGGCACCACCCGTGAAGCCGGCGAGCTCGAACGGCACGAACAGCAGCGCCGCGAACGGCGGATAGGTGAACGGCAGCCGGTCGTGGTGGAAGACGGCGTCGTAGAGGGGATCGCCGGCGAGCACCGTGGCGCCACCCATCCGGTACACCTGCAGGTCGAGCAACCCATGACCGACGTAGCCGAAGATCCAGCTGCTCACCGCCAACGCTGCTGCGCCGACGACGAGGACGACGACACCGGCACGGCTCCACCACGCGCCCGCTCGCACACCTGTGTCACCCATCGACGCACCGTTCACGTGAAGCCACCGCCGCCGTGAGGCTACGAACCGGCCCCCGGAGCGTTCCAGTCACGCTGTCGCTCAGCACCATCGACTAGACCACGGCGATGCGCACCATCGGGCACCGTCGCACCGGTTCACGCCGGGCCTCGGAGAACACCGCACTGCTCACGGTCGTCGCCCTCGTCGCCGCAGCACTGGCGATCACCGGACCCACGACCGCCGCCACGGCCGAGACGCCCCCGGCCGCGCTGCCGGCATGCAGCAATCAACCCCTCCCGAACCCGACGCAGCTGACGCCGCAGGCGTTGCGCCAGCGCTACGGCATCCAGCCGCTGCTCGTCGCCGGGTTCGACGGACGCGGTCAGGTCGGGGTGCTGCTCGAGTTCAGCCAGTCCGTCGACCTCGGCACGCTCGACCAATGGCTGTCGTGCATGGGGACGGCCGGTCCGCCCGTCACCCAGAAGGGCGTGTTCGGATCTGCAGTGCCGATCCCGCCGTCGCCGTGCGGCATGCCGAACGAGCCGGCGTGCTTCGGCGAGGCCCAAGGTGACGTGTACTCGATGATCACCGGCGCGCCTGGCCTCGATCCCCTCTACATCCTCGTCAGCGACCAGTCGTAGCTGACGGAGCTGCCGAAGATCCTCGAGGGCCTGCGCACCGGCGCGCTCACCGACGGTCGCCGCCCCGACGTCGTGTCACTCAGCTTCGGCGCCTGCCAACCCGAATGGACCGACCAACAGGTCGCCGACACCGAGACGCAACTGCAGGCACTCGCCGAGGCCGGCACCTGGTTCTTCAAGGCTGCCGGCGACGCCGGGCCGTCGGACTGCTCCCAGCACCCGGTGTGTGACGCTGCGAACGCCGGGCCGGCGATGGGCTATCCGGCGGCGTCGCCGTGGGTGACCGCGGTCGGCGGCACCCAGCTGCTGGGGAGCACGTCGGCACACCCCGACGGCGAGGCGACGGTCTGGAACGAGCACGAGCTGGTCCCGAACAACCCCAACGGCTGCGCCGCCGGCGCCGGCGGGTTGTCGATCTTCCCCACACCCGCGTACCAGGCCGACCTGCCGGGCGAGCTGCTGCTGTCAGCGCGTGGCCTACCGGACATCTCGGCGCTGGCCGGCCTGCCCGGCTACCTCAACCTGTCGTCGGGCGGCGAGTGGTTCGGCAACGGCGGGACCAGCCTGGCGGCGCCGCTGTACGCCGGTGCGTTTGCCTCGATCCGCTCGATGCTCGCGGCGCAGGGCCTGAACCCGCCGCTCGTGCTCAACGACGCGCTCTACGCCACGGCGGCGGACCCGGCGCGCTACGCCGCCGCCTTCGATGACGTCGACGTCGGCAACAACCGCATCTACCCGTCGGTCGACTGCTGCGACGCCGGCACCGGGTACGACCTGGCGAGCGGCTTGGGTGAGGTGCGCATCGATGTGCTGGCGGGGCTGCTCGTCGAGGCGGCGCAACCCACGCAGCCCACGACGCCGTCAACCGTGGCGCCCGCCGCCGTCGTGACGCCGACGTTCACCGGCTAGCTGGCCGTCGGATCCTGCACCCAGCCGCCGAAAAGGATCGGCCCTCGCTCGCCCAGCCGGACCAGGAAGGCGAAAGGGCGGTCGACCACGACACTCACCAACTCCGGTTCGGTCACCGGCGGGCCGCCCCCCGCCACCATGGCGAGCTCGAGGGTGGCGGCGGCGGTCGTGCCTTCCTCATCGACCTCGATGATCGCCTGCGACAGCGCCTCGCTGAGCTTGAGCGGCTCGGGCGAGATGCCACCCAGGTCGCAGCGATCATCGAAGAGCACGTCGAGTCCGCACGCCGTCAACGCTGGACGAAGGTCGATCGCTGCATCGCCGCGCCGGTCGATCCGGAACCGGGGCAGCGACAGGTCGACCTCGGTGTGCGGGCGCGGGTCGTGCTCGACGAGATCCAGCACGGCGGCGGTTGCCTCGACCGGGTCGTTGCCGGCAGCGCCCACCACCAGCATCAGACCGCCCCACGGGTGGACGAACGGCGAGCCGTACCGGACCGCCACTGCCTCGACGTCGCCCGCGCGCCACACCTGATGCAGCCGGCTGCGTTGCCGCATGAACGGCACGGGCCGATCGACGCCGGCGAAGGTGCCGTCGACTGTTTCTGCCGGCGAGAACGGCCGCCACCAGGTGGCGCGCAGCCGAGCGGCCAGGGTCAGCACCGCTAGGACCTCGGGTCCGCTGCTGACCGCAAGTCGATCGATGCGCCCGCCCGTCGCCTCGGCGGCCCACGCGTCGGGGTCGTCGACACCGAGCTGGCCCACGCCCACGGCAGGCAGCCGCTCCCGCCAGCGAGCGTAGATGGGGACCCGCGCCCACAACGCCGCTGCGACCGCCACCAGGTCGGGCTCGAGCGCGGCACCGTCGTTGAGCAAGCCAAGGGCGGCGAGATCGTCGGCGACCATCGCCGCCGCTGCGTCGGCGTCGACGCCGAGGAAGGCGTCGAGTGCAGCTGCGGTCGCCCCACGGGCACCAGTCGCCAACACCGCCAAGCCGAAACGCACCATGGCCGGCGAACACACCAGGTTGGCGCCGACGGCAGTGCGACCTTCGTCGGCCAACAGGGCCAGGAGCACACCGCGCTCGACGCGAGCGTTGGGGCCGGCGAGGTCGGTGGTCATCCGAACATCATGTGGCATCGTGAGGACGCCCGCCGATCGTCCGAATCGCGCGGCGACCCAACGCTACGTTGCACGAACGCCGCGACCGGCGAGCACCAGCAGGAGGACGGTTGGAACATCGACGGCGCGGCCAACTCACCACCGTTCTCGCCGGGCTGGCGGCCGTGGTCGGGCTGGCGCAACTCCCCTTCAGCCGAACCATGGCGGCCCCGGTCGCCGACGATTCGATGCAGGTGGAGATGGACACCGTCGTGTCGAGCGCGGACGGCACCTCTCGAGTCCGCACCGAGCGCCTGACGGTGACGCCCGGTTCCGTGCCCGGTCCCGAGGTGCGGGTCGACCTCGCCGGCGCTCGCCAACGGCTCCACGGTGTCGGCGCATCGCTGACGGAGTCATCGGCGGTGTTGATCGCCGGTCTGCCTGCCGACGAACGCCGCGCGCTCCTCGAAGCATTGTTCGCACCCGACCGGGGCGGCCTGTCGGTGCTGCGCGTCGTCATCGGGGCGTCGGACTTCTCGCTCGAGCACCGCAGCCTCGCCGACTCCGCCGGCCCCGATCCCGAACTCACGACGTTCAGCATTGAACGCGACCGTCGTTGGGTCCTGCCGGTGCTGCGCGAGATCCTCGCCATCAACCCGGACATCGAGATCGTGGCCAGCCCCTGGAGCGCACCGGGGTGGATGAAGACGACCGGCCTCTATGCCTGGGGTGGCCTCGAGGAGCGCTACGAGGCGGCCTATGCCCGCTACCTCGTGGCGTTCGTCGAGGCCTACCGGGACGAGGGCGTCACCGTCGACTGGCTGACGCTGCAGAACGAACCGTCAGCGGTCCAGGCCAGCTACCCGTCGATGGTGATGCTCGCCGACCAGCAGGCACGGCTCGTGCGCGACCACCTCGGCCCGCTGCTGGTCGAGGCCGGGTTGGCGACCCGGGTGCTGAGCTGGGACCACAACTGGTGCGACGCTCGTCCGCCCGGTGGCTGTGTCGGGACCGAACCGACGCCCTTCCCGCTCGACGTGCTCGCCGGCACGGGCGGCAGGTACCCCCTCGGCGGCACGGCATTTCACTGCTACGGAGGGAATCAGGCGGCGGCCAACGAGCTCGTCCACGCTGCAATCCCCGGTCTGCAGCTGTGGCACACCGAGTGCTCGGGCGGCACCTGGCAGGCCGACCCGTTCGGCGACACGGCACGGCTGGTCGTGCGCGACCGCAACCACTGGTCGAACGCCACACTGCTGTGGAACCTCGCGCTCGATCCGACCCACGGCCCGCACCTCGGCGGCTGCGACACGTGCCGTGGCGTCGTGACGGTCGATCCGGCCAGCGACTCGTGGACACCCGAGGTCGACTACGACGTCCTCGCCACCGTGGCACGGTTCGGCCCGCAGGGGTCGGGCGCGCTCGCCACCGCTGTCACCGGGGAGGTCGAGGCCACCGCGGTGTGCAGCCCCGACGGGCAACCGGCAGCCATCGTATGGAACCCGGGTGACGCGGCGACCGTCACCATGACCTTCGGGGATCTCGCCCTCCCGGTCGAACTGGCGACCCGCTCGCTCACTGCCGTCCAGGCACCCGAGGGCACGACGTGCACGCTGGCCGCATGGCCGCAGCTCCCGGAGCCTCCCGACCCATCCCCCACGGCATCGACCACGGCAGCGCCCACGGTCACCGCAGCTGTGGTGCCGGCATTCACCGGGTGACAGCGTTGGTGCGCGATCGAGAGGTTCGCACCCTGCTCGTGGTCGACGCCGCCAACGTCATCGGCTCCCGCCCGACGGGCTGGTGGCGTGACCGGCCCGGCGCGGCGCGCGCCTTCACCGCACAGTTGCGGGCTGCGGTGCGCTCCGGCGCGCTCGCCGACGCGATGATCGTCGTCCTCGAAGGGCAGAGCCGTCGCGGCGCGGACGAGGGCACGACCGACGGCGTCGAGGTCGTGCATGCCCCGGGCGAGGGCGACGACACGATCGCCGCCGTCGCCGCCGAGCACTGCGGCTGCACCGTCGTCACCGCCGACCGAGCACTGGCCGATCGTGCCCGTGCCGTCGGCGCCGACGTCGTCGGACCCACCTGGCTGCTCGAACGTCTCGACGACACTGACGACACGCCAAGATGATTGGGTGGACGACTTCCTCATCGCCCGGAACCCCGACGAGGACTCCACGCTCCCGTACCTCGTGCGACTGCCGCTGCGCTCGGGCGGCGTCGTGCTCAAGGTGCGCGAGACCTGGCCGCGCACAACGAAGGTCTACTGCCACCCATCCAAGGATTGGCCCGACGAACCCGACATCGTCGAGCGGGTGCGGGTCCGCTCGTGCGTCCGGCGAGGCGCCGCGATCGATCTCGTGCTCGATCGGGGACGGGAGAACCGCTCGCAGTTCGTGTTCGCGCGCGCCCGAGGGCGCGA
>JAGQTE010000133.1 GCA_020439175.1 Acidimicrobiales bacterium
GAGGCCGGCCACATCTACCTCTTCCGCTGCTGGGAGAACGGTGTCCCGGTGCACTTCGAGGTGCTGCGCTACGACCCGGCCAATCCGGCCGGCGGCGCCTTCGCCGCCCAACGTGCCGCCGCCATCGCCGCCGCTCAGCTCCCGCTCCCCGATCCGCAGGTCGGCACCAACCCGGGTGACGGCAACCCGGCTCTGGTCGGGCTGCCCACCTGGCTCTGGGTCGACGGCTACGGCCCGATCCAAGCCAGCGCCACCCTCGGTGGCGTGACGGCAACGGTCACCGCCACCCCGACCGGCGTCACCTTCGACACCGGCGACGGCGGCTCGGTGTCGTGCGCCGATGGCGGCACGCCGTACGACCCGGCGATGCCCGCCGAATCCCAGGCGAGCGACTGCGTGCACACCTGGACCGAGCGTTCCACCGTCGACGATCCCGCCGGCACCCGCTCGTTGCGAGCCCAGATCGACTACGAGATCACGTGGTCCGCCACCAACGGGCAGAGCGGCACGCTCGACACCCAGACCCGGTCGTCGCTCACCCCGGTGCAGATCGTGGAAGCCCAAGCTCTCCTGCGCTGAGCCCGCCACCCCACCCCAGCGCAGGCAGGCGTCCCCGAGTCCGCTCCCGTCCGGGCTCGGGGACGCTACGCGTCCGCCTCGTCGTCATCGACGGGATCGGCACCCTCCCGCTCGGCGAGGCCCAGTGCCGCGGCGGTGTGGCGGGCTCGATCGAGATGGCCGGACACGGCGCCGCGGACGTCGTCGACCGAAGGAACTCGCCGTGCCGCCGAGACGATCACCTCGGCGAGCGTCGTCGACAGCTCGCTCACCAGCACCGGCGGTGTCGGCACCGGCCGCATCGTCGGCAGCTCACCCAGGGCACGCAGCGGTCGGAGCACTCGATCGAACGGCACCGGACCACGACACCGCCCGCCGCACCGCGCCGTCAAGTCGAGTTGTCCCGACCTCCTCGGCGACAGACGCCGACGGCGACCTCGGGACCGGCGCGCTCCACCGGCGCCCGCCGACGGGAACCCCATGGCCGGCGGAAGCGACTGTGACTGCGACCATGTCGAGCCCGTCCTCGCGCCCATCGGCGCCCGATCACCGTCACGACGCCGAACGGGCCCGACTGCGGCGCCCCGGTGACCCGGCCCTACGCTGAGCGCTGGCCATGGACACCCGCACCGCCTCCTTGTTCTTCGCCATCCTGTGCCTGCTGGCATTGGCGGGCACGGCCTTCGGGCTCGTCCTGGTGATCGGCGACCGACTCGCTCCCGGAGGGGCGCTCTCGCGCCTGCGCGACGACGTCCGCCCCCTGGCCATGCCGCTCGCCGCCATCGTCGCCGCCACCACCATGCTCGGCAGCCTCTACTTCTCCGAGATCGCCGGCGCCATCCCGTGCAAGCTGTGCTGGCTCCAGCGCATCTGTGCCTACCCGCTCGCCGTGCTGCTGCCCATCGCCGCCTTCCGGCGCGACGTGGGGTTCCGCCTCTACGCCACCGTCCTCGCCGGCATCGGCATCGTCATCTCCACGTACCACAGCTGGATCCAGTGGTTCCCGCCCGCCGGCGGCACCTCGTTCTGCACCACCGACGCGCCGTGCACGGAGAAGTGGGTCGACGAGCTCGGCTTCGTCACCCTCCCCTTCATGGCCTGGACCTGCTTCGCCGCCGTGCTGGTGGCCATGCTGGTCCTCGGCCGCCCCGCCGACCTCGCCGACCTCGCCCACGAACCCGCCAACGACCTCGCCCTCGACCCGGAGCCGTCATGAGCAACAAGCCCAACCGCAAGCCCTCGCACGCCAACCGCATCGCCGAGGCCGCCGAGGAGCGCAAGCGCCGCACCGGCCTCATCATCGGCGTGCTCGTCGTGGCGGTGGTGGTGGCGCTGCTCGTGGCGCTGCTCGCCCGGCGCAGCGAAGAGGTGACCACCGCCGGAGGCGACGGCGGAGGGTCCGGCAACCCCGGCACGGTCGTCGAGGGCAACATCCCCTACGGCGGCGTGAACGTCCAGGGCGCCCCCCTGCCGGAGTACAAGGGCGAACCCGACGACGCCGTCGGCATGACGGCACCGACGCTCAACGGCTCGCGGTTCGACGAGCAGCCCATCACCATCCCGGCCCAGGGCAAGGGCGCCATCATCATGTTCCTCGCCCACTGGTGCCCGCACTGCCAGGCCGAGGTGCCGCGGCTGCAGGAGTACATCAACGCCAACGGCCTGCCCCAGGACGTGAACCTGTTCGCCGTGGCGACCGGCACGTCGAACCAGCGCCCCAACTTCCCGCCCGGCAAGTGGCTCAACCGTGAGGGCTGGACCGTCCCGACGATGGTCGACAACGAGCAAGGCGAAGCGGCGCAGGCCTACGGCCTGTCGGGCTTCCCGTTCTTCGTCGTCGTCGACGCCCAGGGCAAGGTCGTGCAGCGAGCCTCGGGCGAGCTCGAGATCTCCCAGTTCGAGCAGCTCCTCGAGGCCGCCAAGTCGGGCAACGAGGTGACCACCGGCAGCGAGGGCCCCTCCAGCCCCAACCCCGGCTGAACCGCCTCGCCGCCACCACGTCCAGGCCGGCCCCACACCACAAGGCCGGCGGGCGGTCGAGTCACCCCTGGAGCAACGACCACCCGTCACGCGATGCCGTGACCACCAGGGGGCGACCGAACGCCTCCGTCACCGTCGACGCCTGGCGGTCGAGCACGCCGGTGAGCACGAGGCCGCCGGGCGGCGGCGCCGCATCGAGCTCGGACGCCATCGCCGTGATCGTCGCCGCCGAGATGTTGGCGACCACCACGTCGAACGGTCCCCGACCGACCGGCACGTCGGACGACTCGATCACCTCCAGCCGATCGCCGACCCCGGTGCGCGCGCCGTTGCGCTGCGCCGTCGCCACGGCCAGCGGGTCGACGTCGGTCGCCACCACCGAGGCCGCGCCGAACCGCAACGCCGCCACCGCCAGCACGCCCGAGCCGGTGCCGACGTCGAGCACCCGCATGCCCGGGCGCACCAGCGTCGCCAACGCGTCCAGCGCCAGGCGCGTCGTCGGGTGATCCCCGACGCCGAACACGCGCTGCGCGTCGAGCTCGAGCTCGATCGTCCCGGCGGCGCC
>JAGQTE010000134.1 GCA_020439175.1 Acidimicrobiales bacterium
AACAGCCGGCACAGGTGCGCCGCCGCGTCCAGGCGACCCCACATCCAGTCGTTCGCCCGCCAGGACTGCTTGGCGAATGCCGAGAAGTGCATCAGCTCGAACCCGCGCAGCTTGTCGGTCGCACAACGCAGCGTCGCATCGACCGGTACGCACGAGCGCACCAGGGTGCCGTCGCTGGCGATGACGCTCGGCATGTTGGCGGTCAGCTGCAGCAGCTCGATCGGTTGCGCGGCGTGCGTGCCGCCGCTGCCCGCCACGACGGTGGCGAGGCGGAGCAGGGTGTCGCCGTCGGCCAGGGTCTGGTCGACTGACACGATCGCAGCGAGGAGTCGGTCCGTGAGCAGCGCCATCGCCTCGGCGAAGGTCGCCTCGCCGGTGATCATGGTGTCGAGCCGACCCCGCAGCACCTCGGCGTCGAGGGCCAGTCCGGCGCCGGGGGTCGGCGTCTCGATGGCCCCGAGCACGGCACGGTGCTCGACGGCGGCGAGCCAGTTCGCCATGGCGATCACCGTGGTCAGCTCGGCCCGGATCGCCGGAAGCCCGTCGGCCGGCAGCGGCTCGGCACGCACCAGACCCTCGACGCCGTCGGGTGGTTGCACGGCCTGGGTCCACTGCGTACGGACGAGGCTCAGCCCGAGCTGCGCGGCGTGGTTGACCGTGGCCGGCGACCATCCGGGCGTCATCGCCATCCAGGCCTCGGCGATGCGCTCGACCGGATCGGTTGCGGCGTCGTCGGCGACAGTCAGCGAAGGGCGGTGGGCAACTGCGACCGTTCCCGACGGATCGGTCAGCACGTCCACAGCGAGCTGACGACCGAGCGCCCGTCGTGCCACGTCGACTTCACCGTCGGTGATGGAATCGATCCGAGCGCGCAACTCCCGCTGCTGTTCGCGGTAGGTCTGGACCTTGGCGTTGTGGTCGACGATCCGCCGCAGCTCGTCGGCGAGGTTGCGGTCGCGCGGCAGGTTGAGGGTCGTGCCCATGACGTCGACGAGGCTCGGCGCCGGCGGACGCACGGTGGGGTCGTCGTCGACGAACGTCGGATTCGGCGTGATCTGCACGACGATGCGCCGGACCTCCCGGTCGGCAGGCTGGTCGATGACGTCGGCGATCACCGGATCGAGTGGCTCGTTGAGCAGCAAGCCGCCATCGAGCGCCCAGGTCGAGTGGTCCCAGTCGGCGATGCGTCCGAGCTCGACGCCGGCGTGCCACTCGTCCGTCAGCGGCGGCGGGCCGACCGGCACGGACGCGGGTTCGAACCCGATCGGGTAGCTGGCGCTGGCACGTGCCGCCACGGCCAGCCGTCGCACCACCACGTCCCGAGGAAGGCCCGCCGACGGGACGAGGTCGCCATGCCGGAAGCGCATCAGCCCGAGGTGCACATCCGTCGAGACGCCGCGACCCAGCACATCGGTGAGCCGCACGGTCCGCGGCGACAGGATCGTGGTGGACACCGTGAGTCGGAGCTGTTCCGCCCAGGCCACGGGCGCCACGGCCGGCGACGAACTCCGCGATGACGGCGGCGAGCCGAGGACGGCCGTGAGGCCGCGCACCAACTCGGCTCCGAGGTGCTCATCCCCTCGCAACAACGACGGCGGGTCGGCATCCGCCGGATCGCGCAGCAGCTTCGTCAGGTCGCCGTGCTGCAGCCAGACGTCGCGCAGGCGGCGCACGTCGCCTCCGTTGACGAATG
>JAGQTE010000135.1 GCA_020439175.1 Acidimicrobiales bacterium
CGAACCCTTCTACGCCGTGCACGCCGAGACCGACCCCCGCCACGGCAAGGCATGGTTGGAGCGGGTCATCCGCCCGCTCGCCGCCGACCCGGCGTGGGGCGTCGCCCTCGTGCGCGGCGCCCGCTGGCGGTGGGCGGCGAACGCCGTCTTCTTCGCCGAGATCCGCCGCTGGTCGACCCAGCTGGCGGCGGGGACCGCATCGACATCCGCGTCCACATCCACCACGGAGGACTGATCATGGCCGGAGCATCTGAACGAGAGCCGTCGGCAGCCGACCGCCCACCCGTCTCCCGGGTCGGTGAGAAGCTGGCCGAGGTGGCCGACACCGATCCAGGTCGCGCCGACGCCGACGCTGAACGTGACGCCGTGGAGCGCGCCCGCCACGAGGGATGGGACCACGACCTCACCGACGTCGGCAGCCACCCGGCCGGGGACGTCGTCGACACCGGCGACGACGGCGTGCGCATCGGGCGCGACGAGGCCCAGACCGTCAGCGGTGAGGACAGTTGATGCGCCGCCGCCGCACGACGCGTGACCGCACCAGACGACCCGCGCTCCGGGTCGTCGGCGGGGCCGTGCCTCTGACCACCCCGATCCCCGGTCCGGACCCCACCCAGACGCCGGTCATCCCCGACCCCGACCCGACGCACACCCCCGTCGTGCCGCAACCCGACGTCCCGCAGCCGGGCACCCCGCAGCCCGACATCGACCCGCCGACGCCCCTGCCGGGGACGGAACCGCGACCGACGCCGGACATCGATCCACCGTCGCCGCAACCCGGGACGGTCCCGACGGATTCGGCGCCGACCCCGCCCCTCACCGCCGCCTGAGCAGGTCCGCCGACACGGAGGACGCTGGCGGAGAAGGCCGGCGGCAGAGAAATCGAGCCGGCGGAGAAATCGAGCCGGCAGATCGCGCTCGATACGCACCGAATCTGCCGGCTCGTTGCCTGGGCAGGTCGGTTTCGCCGAACTGGTGTCGTCAGGCGGCGTCGAGCTGTTCGAGGAGCGTGCGCATCTGCTCGAGGTCGAAGGCGGGGGCGACCGACGGGTCCTTGGCGTCGACCGAGAGCACATACGACCAGCCCGACGGTGCCTGCCAGCTGACGATGGTGCTCGAGCCGAGGTCCCGCTCGAGGACCGGGCCGGCGACGACCTCGCCGTCGGTCGCCGGCGGACCCTCCGTGGAGTGCACCAGCGTGAGGCTGATCCAGGCGTCGGCACCGTCGCTGCGGTACCGGCGGGCGACACCCTCCCCGATCGGCGTGGGCGGGTCGCCCTCCCAGACGGCGAACCCCGCGGGCAGCGTCGCCTCCAGCACCGCCAGCTTCCGGGCGATGTCATCGTCGACCGCCATGGTCGTTTGGTCCATCTGCCCTGACGGCCACGCCTCGAGGCTCGCCCGGTGGACGACGAGTCGGTCCACGTCCGCCGTGCCGAGGCGACGCAGCGTGGGCGCCAGCGCCCCGGCGTCGTCCGGCGTCGGAAGCTGCACCCGGTAGAGCGCACCGCCGTCACGCCACGTCAGGCCGCCGCCGGTGCGGAGGCCGGCGACGTCGCCGATGTCCATCTGCTCGTGGTCGATGCTGCCGGCGAGTTGCCCGATCGCGGTCGTCGCCACGAGCACCGGGTCGTC
>JAGQTE010000136.1 GCA_020439175.1 Acidimicrobiales bacterium
CGGCGTTGAGGGTGGCCTGGGCGTCCTCGTGGTACTGGAGCGCCTTGCAGTTCTCGGCACCGGAGGCGTTCACGCCGGTGGCCGGCGCCGTCGTCGAGGTCTCGATGCCGCCGATGGCGCTGGCCAGCGCCGCCGCGTCCGTGGCGTTGTCCGCCTCCACAGGTGCGGGCTCCCCACCGCCGGCATCGGCGCCGGTGGCGACCTCGCCGCCACCGCTGCAGGCGGCGACCACGAGCGCACCAGCCGTCAGCAGCGCCGCGCCGACAGCGGCGCGGCGTCGCATCCGTGGTTCGTCGTCGTGGTGTCGCATCTCCGCTCCCTCGCCGAAGCCTGCCCTGGGCCCGGGCGCCGACCGTCCGGCGCCGCGCCTGCGGCCCTTGGGTTGTCGGCGTCGACCGGTCCCGCCTTGAGCAGGGCTTTCGCCCGGGTGCAGGATCGGGGCATGGCGAGACGGATCGACTGCTGGGCCGACGTGTGCTGCCCATTCACCTACGTCGGCCTCGTCCGGTTGCTGGCGGCGCGCGACGAGCGCGGGTCGGACGCCTCGATCGTGGTGCACGCCTGGCCGCTCGAGCTGGTCAACGACCGTCCGCTCGATCCCCACCACGTCGGCCGGGAGATCGAGGCGATCGTGGCGTCGGTGGCGCCGGACCTCTTCGCCGGCTTCGACGCGTCGACCTTCCCGGCGACCTCGCTGCCGGCGATGGCGTTGGCAGCACAGGCGTACGCCGCCGGCGGCACCGCCCTCGGCGAGGCCGTGTCGATGGACCTGCGCCGTGCCGTGTTCGAGTCCGGCCAGGACGTGTCGCAGCCCGATGTGCTCGACGCCATCGCCGCCGCACACGGCATCGATCGGGACGACGGCGGCGGATCGGCCGTGCCGCCGGTCGTCGCCGACGACTACGCGCAGGGGCGCGCCCGGGGGGTCATCGGCTCGCCGCACTTCTTCGTCGAGGGCGCCGACTGGTTCTGTCCGGTGCTCGAGATCAGCCAGAGCGACGGGGTCTTCCATGTGGAGACGAGCCCGGAGGCGGTGGCCACCTTCCTCGACACCTGCCTCGGGCCGGACGTCTGATCGGCGCCTGACCAGCGCCTGGTCGGGGGCCTGATCGGACGCCTGACCGGCAGTCCGGCACGTGGGTGCTTGTTCCCGACCCGCCGGCGCGGCGAAGCTGTGGGGCGCGTGCGTGCACGCGTCGACGTAGCCCGGTCGCCGGAGGCGGATGTGAGGGGGGCCAGCGGCTGCGAACCGACAGGAGACCTCGTCATGCCCCATCGCCGCGCCCTGTGTGGCCCCGCCTCCCGACGCCGTCGGTTGCTGCCCGCCGTGATCGGGTCGGTCCTGGCGTTCGTGGGTGCCATCGCCCTGGCGCCGACGGCACTCGGTCAGCAGAGCTCGTCGACAGCGGCGCCGTCGACGACTGCTCTGGTCATCGGCGGCGGCAGCTCGCCCTCGACCACCAGCACCAGCAGCCCGCCGCCCGCCGACGACGCCACGACGGAGACCACCGAGGCGACCGACGAGACCGAGGCCGTGCCGCTGCCGGTCGCCGGCGGGAGCTCGTTCCCGGCCGAGACGGTGGCGAGCGTGCCGCCGACCGGCGCGGAGGCGCCCTTGGCCCTCGGGGCCGTCTACAAGGTGACGGGGAGCTCCGACGACAACCCGACGATCGCCGTGCAGTTCCGGGAGCCGTTCGAGCTGCCGACCGATGCCGAGTACCGGGTCAGCGTGCTCGTCGGCAACCCGACGGCACGCCGGATGCGGTCCTCGATGATCGTCACCGACGGCGACCTGACGAGCCGGGTCGAGATCGGCGACGGGGCCAGCTTCGAGCAGCTCACGCCGGTGCCGCCGCCGACGTTCGACCCTTCGGGGCTGGCGGCGCTGACCGTGCCGGTCGTCGAGGCTCCGGCGGGCGGTGCGCTGTGGGTCGAGGTCGTCTACGGCGACGGCCTGGCCATCTCGCCGTACTACTCGCTCGACGCCGTGCTGGGCCGGTCGTCGGACGGCAAGGTGGCGTCGTCACCGTTCGGCCGGGTGGCGACGGCCGACGGCGGCCCGTCGGACGAGACGGCGACGATGCCGCCCGGGCCCCGGCTGACGGTCGTGAACCAGTCGATCATCCTCGAGTCGACGACGCCGACCGCCACCGAGCTGCTGGGGCGGCCGGTCACGTCGGCGACCGACGTCATCGTCATCGCGCCGGACTTCGCCGACGACGCGGCGCGCACCGCCGAGATCCGGGTGGATCGCACCACCGGCACCATCACGCTGCTCGACGGGCTGACGACACCGCCCGAGGACCGCAGCGACGCCAGCCAGACGTGGATCGTGGAAGGGCTGCCGGCCGACCCGTCGGCCCCGGGGCGGGTCGTGTTCGACCTCAGCGCCGTGCTCGACGCCCTCGGCGTGACCTCGGACGCCGCCGGCCCGGCCCTGGGACTGCGGCGCGAGTTCGTCCTGTCCGACGGCGCCAACGTCACGGCCGACGCCGTGCTGGCGACGACGTCGTGGTTCGCCGCCAACGCCGTGGTCGAGTCGACCGCCCCGCCGATCAGCTCCGTGGCGGGCGCCGAGACGACGTCGTCGTCGTCGACGCCGTCATGGCTCACGCCGGCGTTGATCGCCGCCGGCGTGGCGCTGGTCCTCGTGCTGTTGTCGGTGGTGGTCATGCTGCGCCGCCGCAAGGCCGACGCCGATGCCGCCGACGTGCTCGGCGCCATGGCGGCCGAGGTGGAGGAGCAGCGTCGCACCCGGGAGCACCGCGCCGTCGGTGCCGACGGTGAACCGCTGCCGACGGGAGAGCTGCCGCCGACGACGGTGCGCACGGGTGAGCTGCCCGTGGTGCCCGAGCACGAGCCCCGGGTCGTCGTCGACGCGGCTGACACCGAAGCTGCCGGGCTGACCATCGTGACGGTGGAGGACCTCCAGTCCGCGCGCCCCGACGACGCGGCGCCGGCGATCGATGCACCGATCGCCATCTTCGACGAGCAGGCGTCGGCCGAGCCGGCGCCGGTCACCGCGGCCGAGCCGGCAGTCACCCCGGCCGAACCGGCAGCGGACCGGGAGCCGCCGGCGGCTCCGCCCCGAGCGCCGTCCGGTGGGGATCGTCGCTTCGCCGCGCTCGACTCGGAGCTCGACGAGCTGCTGGGGCGGCTCGGCGCGCTCGACGACGATCAGACCGGCGGCGGTCAGGCCGACGGGCCGGCGTAGCTGCACCCCGACGTGCAGGTCTCGCGCACGGTGATGCGCGCCAGGCCTGGCAGCGACGGTGCCAGCCGGTCCCAGATCCAGGCGGCGAGGACCTCGGACGTGGGGTTCTCGAGGCCGGGCACGTCGTTGAGGTAGCGATGGTCGAGCTGGTCGAAGACGGGGGCGAACGCCGCCGCCAGGTCGGCGAAGTCCATCACCCAGCCGGTCGTGGCGCCGACCGGGCCGCGCACGGTGACCTCGATGCGGAACGAGTGGCCGTGCAGACGGGCGCACTTGTGCCCGTCGGGCACGTTGGGGAGCCGGTGCGCGGCCTCGACACGGAACTCGCGGAAGATCTCCACGCCGTCAGCTTCGCGCCGGGTTCGGCCGGCCCCCCAAGTCACGACGGCGCGGCCGGAGCTCAGGGGATCCCGAGCAGCTTGTGTGTCTGCAGGCTCAGCCGCCACCGCGGGTGGGTGCGGCAGTGCTCGACGGTGGCGGCCGTGGCCGCGGCGCGATCGGGACCGTCCATCGGTTGGAGGAACCAGGCGCCGACCGTGAGCCGGCCGTCGTCGGCCAGCGCTTCGTAGCGTTCGGGCGGTGCGCCCGGCTGCGGATGGACGAGCTTGAGCTCGTCGGCGCGGGTGAGCACCAACGGCGCGTCGGCCTTGGGTGAGACGCAGACCCAGTCCACGCCGTCGGGGACGGGCAGGGTGCCGTTCGTCTCGATCGCCACCTCGAACCCGGCGTGGTGCAGCGCGGCGCAGAGGTCGTCGTCGAGCTGCAGCAGCGGCTCGCCGCCCGTGCACACGACGTACGGCCGGGCGCCCGAACCGTCGACGATCGACGCGTCCCACAGCGTGCGCAGGTGGGTGGCGAGCTCGTGGGCCCCGGCGAAGTGCCCACCGCCGGGTCCGTCGGTGCCGACGAAGTCGGTGTCGCAGAAGCGGCACACGGCGTCGGCCCGCTGCGCCTCCCGGCCCGACCACAGGTTGCACCCGGTGAACCGGCAGAACACGGCGGCGCGGCCGGTGCGCGCCCCTTCGCCCTGGAGGGTGGTGAAGGCCTCCTTGACCAGGTACGTCACGACGACCCGCCGCGGTAGCGGGTCGGGTCGGGCACCCCGGCGTCGACGAACCCCTGGCGTCGCAGCAGGCAGGCGTCGCAGTGGCCGCATGCCGAGCCGTCGGTGCCCGGGTCGTAGCAGGTGATGGTGGCGGCGTAGTCGACGCCCAGCTCGACGCCGCGGCGGATGATGTCCGCCTTGGTCAGCGCGATCAGCGGGGTGTGGACGCGCAACCGGCGCCCGTCGGCGACGGCGGCGCGCGTCGCCACGTTCGCCAGCCGCTCGAAGGCGGCGATGAACTCGGGCCGGCAGTCGGGGTAGCCGCTGTAGTCGACGGCGTTGACCCCGATGAACAGGTCGTCGGCGCCGCGCACCTCGGCCAACGCCAGGGCCAGCGACAGGAACACGGTGTTGCGCGCGGGCACGTAGGTGACCGGGATGTCGGCGTCGAGGTCGGCGACCACGTCGTGCTTGGGCACCGGGACCTCGGTGGTGAGCGCCGAGCCGCCGAACGCCGACAGGTCGACGTCGACGACGACGTGCTCGACACCGGCACGCTCGGCGAGCGCGGCGGCCGCGGTCAGCTCCACCAGGTGACGCTGCCCGTACCGGAAGCTCAACGCCACGACGTCGTAGCCCGACTCGCTGGCGATGGCCAGACACGTCGCCGAGTCGAGCCCGCCCGACAGCAGCACGATGGCCGGCGCGCCGCTCACGGCGCCATCCAGGCCAGGCGGTCCTCGGCGCCCGGGTCGTCGACCACCCCGCTCGTCGCGTCGAACACCATCGTGGGACGGGTGGCGGCATCGTGGCGCGGCCACGGCCCGGTGCCGTCGTGGCCGGGGTCCTCGCCGGCGGCGAACCGCCACCACGCCTCGTGCATGGCGGCCGCCAGCTGCTTCGGCGGATCGTCGCCGACGAGCATCGCCACGCCGCCCTTGGCGAGGTTGTCCCACACGAACGGGATCTCGACGGCGTGTGCGGCACGCAGCATCCCGCCGAACGCCGGCGAGGCCCAGTCGAAGCGGTACCCATGGGTGCGAACGCCCGCACCGGCCGCGCCGGCGTGGGCGTCGAGCAGGCGCAGCGAGGGCATGCGGAACACGGCGTCGGACATGAGCGCCGCCAGCAGCTCCCACGGGGTGGCGCCAGGCCGGCGCTCGGCGTAGGACCGGTACAGCGCCTCGCCGCCGGGGAGCCACCGTTCGGCGCGGCGCAGGGCGCGTGCCTCATCGAGGTCGCTCGGCACGGCGAGGAGGAAGATCGTGCACTCGTCGGCGTTGGTGCCGCTGATCAGGTCGACGTCGGCCGCGCTGCCGGCACCGATCGCCGCCAGCGGGTCGGGCAGGACGGTGCCGTCGACGACGGGCCGGAACGGCAGGGCGAACACGGAGTCGCCGGCCGTCCCCTGGCGGCGGCTGTGCTCGGCGAGCTGCTGCTGGGCGGCGACGAGCGCCTCCGGCGCCACCGCGAGCAGGTCGTCGACCGTGCGGGCGTCGACGAGGTCGCACAAGGCCCGCGTCACGGCCGCCGCGTCGTCGGGTGTGGCGACGGCCTCGGCGGCGCCGCTCTGGGTGATCGCCCGCCGGAAGAGCCCGGAGGCCTCGGGCATGGCGAGCAGGCAACCGATGCTCATGGCGCCGGCGGACTCGCCGAACACCGTGACGTCGTCGGGGTCACCGCCGAAGGCGCTGATGTTGTCGCGCACCCACCGCAGAGCAGCGATCTGGTCGAGCAGACCGAGGCGTCCACTGTCGGTGTGGCGGTCCGACAGCTCGTCGAGGTGCAGGAACCCGAGGGCACCGAGTCGGTAGTTGATCGTCACGACGACGACGTCGCCGGCGAGGGCGAACCCGGTGCCGTCGTACCACGGGGTGGCGCTCGACCCGGCGGTGAACCCGCCGCCGTGGATCCACACGAGCACCGGGCGCCGGCCCGAGGTGCCGGGGGTGATGACGTTGAGCGACAGGCAGTCCTCGTCGCAGGCGCCGGAGCCCAGCGCCAAGCCGGCGAGCAGGCCCGGGCCCTGCCACGCCATCGGCCCGAACGCCGTGGCGTCCCGGACGCCCGCCCACGGCGTCGCCGGTGACGGGCGCTCGAAGCGACGGGCACCGGTCGCCGGCGCGGCGTAGGGGATGCCGGCGAAGAGCACGACGTCGCGGCGCCGTCGTCCGGCCAGGCGCCCGGTGGCGATCTCGACCTCGACCATGGCGCTGCACGATACGCCCGCCGATCGGTTCTCGTTGCAGGCGATCGACCGTCGCGGAACAATGGCCGGCGGGGCGGCTCGAGTCAGGGGAGTGTCGCGTGGTGCAGGTCGACGACATCGAGGGAGCGGTCCGGGGTCCGAGCGATCGGGAGCTGGTCGAGCTGCTGCAGCGCATGGCCGCCGCCCGCGCCCACCTGCTCCAGGCGGAGGAGGCGGCGGAAGGCGCCGGCGACGTCATCCCCGCCCGCAACGACGCCATCGAAGAGGCGCGCGCCGACGTGCTGTGGGCCCAGGCCCAGCTGTGCACCAGCAAGCGGACGGGCCGTGCCGAGCGCGACGTCGCCGCGGCCGTCGCCAAGGAGAAGACCGTGCTCCGGCGCTTCGGGTACTCCTCGTTCAAGGACTACCTGCGCGACCGCACCTCGACGCCGACGGCCGACGTGCACCTGCAGGTGGCGCGTGCCGAGTACCAGGCGGCGCAGACCGACTGGGAGCGCGCCCAGGCGGACATGCTGGCGGCGCGGGTGCCGACGGCGGTCGTGGATCTGACGGGCGACGCCCCGCGCAGCATCCTCTAGCACCGGGCGACACCGACGCGGGGCGCCGGGGTGGCAATCTTGAGGGTCCCCATGCCGCGGTCCACCCCCACCCGAGTGCGCGCCCTGTCGGCAGCGCTGCTGCTCGTCGTCGTCGGCGGCGCCGTCGCCTGCACCGACGACGACGCGGCTGGTCGGGCCCCGGCCGCCGTGCCGACGACGGTGGCCCCGCTCGCCGAGCTGCAGAACACCCCGGACGAGACGCCGACGATCCCGCTGCCGCCGGGGTTCGAGCCGGCCGACACCCGGGGCCAGCCGCTGCTCGGCCTGCCGGACCTCAGCGAGACGGCGCAGCCGGTGCTCGAGGTGTGGGGCGGGGCCGGGACGATCTCGGGTCGGGTCCAGCGGCCGGACGGATCGGGCGTCGGCGGCGCACGCGTCCGGCTCGAGCGCTTCGTCGGCAACCGCGGCGGGTACGTCGACGTCGGCACCAACGACGACGGCGAGTACTCGGCGGTGGGGCTGCTCGGCGGGCACTACCGCGTGCGCGCCTGGCTGCAGCCCGACCTGGCGACCGTCGCGCCGCAGGCGACGTTCCTCGACGCCGACGGCAGCGTGACCATCGACCTGCCCGTCGAGGTCTTCGACGGTCGCAAGCTGTCGGCGGCGATCGTCGTCCCCGAAGCAGAGGTGGGGGTGGCCACGTTCCTCGACGCGCTGCTCGTCGACGAGGACGTCGACGAGAACGGCGTCGTGCGGGGCACGCCCGTCCCCGACACCGAGGTGAGCGTGCTGCCGCTGGAGGGCGTGCGCATCGACAGCGACAACCCGGCCAAGACCGACGGCGACGGTCGCGCCACC
>JAGQTE010000137.1 GCA_020439175.1 Acidimicrobiales bacterium
CTTCCGCTTCGTTGCCCGGGATCGGGAGACTCGACAAGATCACGGTGTCTGTGTCGCCGACCTTGATGAACTTGTTCTCCCCTGCCGCCATGAGCGCCAGCGCCGAGAACGGCTCGCCCTGGGAGCCGGTGGAGATGATGCACAGCTCGGCCGGGTCGAGGTCGTCGATCTCGGCGATGTCGCGCAGCCGGTTCGACGGGATGTCGAGCAACCCCATCTCCCGTGCGAGGCGCACGTTCTTGCCCATCGACAACCCCATCGTGGCGATCGTCCGGTCGAAGGCGATGGCGGCGTCGGCGATCTGCTGCACCCGGTGGATGTGGCTGGCGAAGCAGGTGGTGATGATCCGCCGACCCTCGTGCTGGTGGAACAGCTCGTAGAGCACTCGGCCCACCGCTCGCTCCGACGACGAGTGGCCGTGCTCGTCGGCGTTCGTCGAGTCCGACAGCAGCAGGCGGATGCCGTCGCCCGTGGCGAGCGAGCCGATGCGGGCGAGGTCGGTGAGCCGCCCGTCGACCGGCGTCAGGTCGAGCTTGAAGTCGCCCGAGTGCACGATGGTCCCCTGCGGCGTGTGGAACGCCGTGGCGAACCCGTGCGGCACCGAGTGCGTGACCGGGATGAACTCGACGTCGAACGGCCCGATGCGCCGCCGCTCGCCGTCGGCGACGGGGATCAGCTCCGTGCGGGCGAGCAGGCCCGCCTCCTCGATGCGGTTGCGCGCCAACCCGAGCGTCAGCGCCGAGCCGTAGATCGGGAAGGACACCTCGCGCAGCAGGAACGACAGCCCGCCGACGTGGTCCTCGTGCCCGTGCGTGGCGATGCAGCCCTCGATGCGATCGGCGTTGTCGAGCAGGTAGCTGAAGTCGGGCAGGACGAGATCGATGCCCAGCATGTCGAGGTCGGGGAACATCAGTCCGCAGTCGAGCAGCATGATGCGGCCGTCGACCTCGATGCAGGCGCAGTTGCGGCCGATCTCGCCCAACCCGCCGAGGAACGTGATCGTGACGGGCGCGGCCATGTCGGGCGATTGTGGCAGACCGTGACGGTCAGCCGCGACCGAGGCCCGCCAGCACAGCCCGAGCCCGATCGGCGAGGCCGTCGGGCGGCGGCCCCATCGGCAGCCGGCACTGACCGACGGCGAGACCCATGACGTCGAGCATCACCTTGGTCGGGATGGGGTTCGGCGCGTCGTCGCCGGTCTCGTAGGCGTACGACGCCAGGAGCCGGGCGTTGATCTCGGTGGCGCGGGCAACGTCGCCGGCGAAGAAGGCGTCGTAGAGGTCCGACAGCTCGAGGCCGGCCCAGTGCGAGGCGACGCTGATCGTGCCCACGGAGCCAACGGCCGCCAACGGCAGGTTCAAGGGGTCGTCGCCGCTGTAGAGCTCGAAGCCGTCGGGCGCGTCGGCGATGAGCTGGGCCGACGCCGCCGGATTGCCCGAGGCGTCCTTGACGCCGAAGATGTTGGGCACCTCGTCGACGAGGCGCAGGATCGTCTCGTGCTCGATCTTGCGGCCGGTGCGCACCGGGATGTCGTAGAGCAGCACCGGCAACTCGGTGGCGGCGGCGACGGCGCGGAAGTGCGCCTCGATCCCAGCCTGGCCCGGACGGTTGTAGTACGGGGTGACCAGCAGCACGGCATCCATGCCGGCGGCGGCGGCCTGCGCCGTCAGCCCGGCGGCGTGGGCGGTGTCGTTGGTGCCGCTACCGGCGATCAGCGGCAGCTCGACGGCGCCCCGCACGGCGTGCCACACCGCCACCTGCTCCTCGTCGGTGAGCACCGACGCCTCGCCGGTGGTGCCGGTGAGCACGAGCGCATCGCTGCCGTTGGCGGCGAGGTGGTTCGCCAGCCGGCAGGTGGCGTCGAGGTCGAGCGCACCCGACGCGTCGAAAGCGGTGACCATCGCCGTGATCACCGGACCGAACCGTGCCATGTGCCTACTCCTCGTCCGATCGGTCGGGCAGCTCGCTCGCCCGGTCCCGGCCCAGCGTCGCCAACAGATCCTCGTGCAGCTCGAACCACACGGTGTGGAACGAGTCGATCGTCGCCTTGTCGACCCAGTCTGTTGACCCGGCGTGCACCCGGTCCAACGCGAAACCGAGCCGAGGGGCGTAGGACGCGAACCGCTCGAGCGCCCGACCGAGCCCGTCGAGCAGCGGCACGACCTGCGCATGCACGGCCTCGAGCTGAGCCAGGGCATCGGCGTCGTGCGCGGGGTCACGGTGATCGTTGACGACCGGGCCGTCCGGGCCGGGCCGCACCTGCCACGCCGTGCACGCGTGCAGCAGGCGTGGGTTGAGCTCCAGGAAGCCGCGGTAGGCGTCCTCGACCACGGGTCGGGAGCCGGTGGCCTCCAGCTCGTCGGCGGCCAACCGCTCGCCGAGGGCACGGCCCGCCGCGGTCAGACCCCAGCCGGCCAAGGCGCCGGCGTGGTGACGGACGGCGCCGCCGGACTCGAACCGGGCGAGCTGGTCGCGCACGACCGGCAGCGCCAACCCGGCAGCGGCGGCCAACGCCTGCTCGTCGACCACGCCGCGCACGCGCAGCGCCATCAGCGTCGACAGCTCGGGCGTCGAGCGGTGGCTCACGGCGTGGCCACCCCGGTGCCGAGCAGGCCCAGGTCGATCAGCACCGAGCGCGCCTGGACCGGGCCGATCGCCAGGTGGGCCTCGAAGCCGGCCCGGCGCGCCCCGTCGACGTTGACCTGGTTGTCGTCGAAGAACACCACCGACGCCGGATCGACGGCCAGGTCGGACGCCACGTGGTCGAAGATGTCGCGATCGGGCTTCACCAGCCCGATCCGGAACGAGACGAAGGCGTGGTCGACCATCGCCTGGATGGCGTCGGCGTCAGGCTGGCTCGACCAGTGCAGGGCGTTGGTGTTGCTCAGCACACCGACCGGCACGAGCCGGCGCACCTCGGCCACCAGCACGTCGGCTCCCGGCAGCAGACCGGTGGGGATGGTCCGCACCGCCTCCACCACCTCGGCGTGGGTGGCGTCGAGGGCGAACTCCTCGATCAGTGCGGCGGCGGCGTCGTCGATGCCGAGCGCGCCCTGCTCGAAGGCGCGCACCGCCGGCGACGCGATCCAGCGGGCCCACGCCGTGCGCTCGTCGACGCCGCCACCGACCAGATCGATCGGGGCGCGGACGCCCACCAGCACGCCCCCCATGTCGAACAGCACCGCCTCGATGGCCACCGCGCGCCTCCTGCATGACGACCACCTGAACGACCGGCCGAACGGCTGGCCGGCGCCACGTCCCAAAAGACGAAAAAGGCCGCCCGGTCGGGTGGGCGGCCCCTTTCGTCGGCAGGAAGCCGAGAGCGGCATGTTAGGCCGAAGGGCCTGGGTGCGCAACGCGCCCCGACGCCAGGTGAACGGTGTGCACCCGGCGTCCGGGGCGGGAACGGTCCGGTGATCAGGCGATCTGCTGGGCGCGCGCCTCGAGCTCGGTCAACGCGAAGTTCTCGTACTCCTCGCCCGTGTCGACCCAGTCCTCGAAGGCGATCACGCCGAGCTCGGTGAACTTCGTCCGGAGCCAGCCGTCGCCGGCGTCGAGCAGGCCGAGCTTCTTGCAGTTCGGGACGATCTTCGAGAACAGCATGGCCTGGAACATCTTCTGGTCCGGCGTGAGCATCATCAGCTGCACGGCCTCCTTGACCGGCACGCCCATGCGCTCCCAGACCTCTTGCTGCATGAAGCGGTCGCGCATGCGCACGGCGGCCTCGAAGGCGAACTCCTGGCGCTCGCGGATCTCGGCGAGCGTCAGCTCCTGGTAGTACTCCTGCAGCGACAGCACGCCGAAGGCGACGTGGCGGGCCTCGTCGGACATGACGTAGCGCAGCAGCTGCTTGAGGAGCGGCTCGTCGGTCATCTGGTGCATGAAGCCGAAGGCGGCGAGGGCGAGGCCCTCCACCATGATCTGCATGCCCAGGTAGGTCATGTCCCAGCGGCTGTCCTCGATGATGTCGTCGAGCAGCATCTTCAGGTGGGCGTTGA
>JAGQTE010000017.1 GCA_020439175.1 Acidimicrobiales bacterium
CGATGATGCCGTCGTCCCACAGGCGCCCGGTGGCGAACAGGGCCTCGGACTCGCGTGCGATCTGGTCCTCGATCAGCGCGGTGCGCGCGGCGTCGGCGTCCTCGTCGAAGGGCGTGCCGGCCTTGGCGGCGGCGTTGCGGGCCACGATCGACAGCACGCCGGCGAGCTGGGTCCCACCCATGACGGCGATGCGATGCGTCGGCCACGAGAACACGAAGCGCGGGTCGTAGGCGCGCCCCGACATGCCGTAGTTGCCGGCGCCGTAGGACGCCCCGACCATCAGCGTGAGGTGGGGCACGGTCGAGTTCGCCACGGCGTTGATCAGCAGCGAGCCGTGCTTGATGATGCCGCCGCGCTCGGCGCGCGTGCCCACCATGAAGCCGGTGATGTTCTGCACGAACACCAAGGGGAGGTCCCGTCGGTTGCACAGCTGGATGAACTGCGCGCCCTTCTGGGCCTCTTCGGAGAACAGCACGCCGTTGTTGGCCAGCACGCCGATCGGGAAGCCGCACAGGTCGGCGAACGCGCACACGAGCTGTGTGCCGTAGCGGGGCTTGAACTCGTCGAGCACCGAGCCGTCGACGACGCGCCACAGCACCTCGCGGATGTCGAAGGGCACGCGGAGGTCGTCGGGCACGACGCCGAGCAGCTCGTCGGGGTCGAGGCGCGGCGGGCGCGACGCCGCTGCGGGCCCGGGACCCGCCGTGCGCCAGTTGAGCCGGGCCACGGTGCGGCGGGCGCGGGCGATGGCGTCGACCTCGTCGCGGGCGAGCTCGTCCGCGAGGCCCGACACGGTGGCGTGCATCTCGGCGCCGCCGAGGTCCTCGTCGGAGGCGACCTCGTCGATCGCCATCTGCACCAGCGGTGGGCCGCCCAGATACACCGACGCCGCGCCGGCCACGAGGATCGTGTGGTCCGACATCCCGGGCACGTAGGCGCCGCCGGCGGTCGACGACCCGAAGACCACGGTGACCGTCGGGATGCCGGCGGCCGACAGCTGCGTGAGGTTCTTGAAGGTGGCCCCGCCGGGGACGAACACGTCGGCCTGCTTGGGGAGGTCGGCGCCGCCCGACTCGGTGAGGTTGATCAGCGGCAGCCGGTTGACGCGAGCGATCTCCTGGGCGCGCAGGGCCTTGGCGATCGAGGTCGGGCTCGAGGTGCCGCCCTTGACCGTCGGGTCGTTCGCCGAGATGACGCACTCGACACCGGCGACGATGCCCAGGCCCGTGACCATGGCGCCGCCGAGGGGGTCGTCGGTGCCCCAACCGGCGAGCGGCGACAGCTCGAGGAACGGGCTGTCGCGATCGACGAGCAGGTCGATGCGCTCACGCACCAGCAGCTTGTGGCGCGACCGGTGGCGGGCGACGTACGCGACCCCACCGCCGGCGAGGACCTTGTCCTGCTCGGCGCGCAGCTGGTGCAGGCGTCGCTGCATGGCCTGGCGGTGCTCGGCATACGCCGGGCTGCGGGGATCGATCCTCGTGGCCGGTGGCGCCGTCATCGGCTGCGCAGGCTAGCCGGGCTGCCGGGACGCTTCTCCCGGCGCACGGCACGCCCGGTAGCGTCGTGGACGTGCCCGATCCCGACAGCCTGTTCGAACGCGTCGGCGGCCAGCCGTTCTTCGACGACCTGGTCGCCCGGTTCTACGCCGGGGTCGCCCACGACCCGGTGCTGCGTCCGATGTACCCCGACGAGGACCTGGGCCCGGCCCAGCGACGCCTGGCGCTGTTCCTCGGCCAGTACTGGGGCGGCCCGACCACCTACAGCGACGAGCGCGGCCACCCGCGGCTGCGCATGCGGCACGCACCGTTCCCGATCGACGGTGCGGCGCACGACGCCTGGCTGCGGCACATGGGCGCCGCCATCGACGGCGCCGTCGACCTCGACCCCGCCGACGAGGCCGCGCTGCGGTCGTATGTGGCGATGGCGGCCGACCACCTCCGCAACGTCGCAGGCTGACACCACGTCCCGCGCCGCGCTGTGGGCCGCGGGCGCTGTCGGCGCGGGTTGGTAGCGTGCGGCCCATGGCAGACACCAAGCTCAGCGCCGGCGATCGGGCGCCCGCCTTCACCCTCGTCGACCAGGACGGCACCAAGGTCAAGCTCACCGGGTTCAAGGGCCGCAAGGTGCTCGTGTTCTTCTACCCGAAGGCCGACACCTCCGGCTGCACCACCCAGGCGTGCGGGCTGCGCGACGTGGCCGATCGCATCGGCGACACGCAGATCCTGGGCATCAGCCCGGACGAGCCGGCGAAGCAGAAGCGCTGGGACGACAAGCACGGCCTCGGGTATCCGCTGCTGAGCGATCCCGAGCACGTGGTGGCGGACAAGTACGGCGTGTGGGGCGAGAAGAAGCTCTACGGGCGCGCCTACATGGGCATCGTCCGCAGCGCCTTCCTCATCGACGAGCAGGGCAAGATCGCCAACGCCTGGTACAAGATCAGCCCGAAGGACACGCCGACCAAGCTCCTGGCCGCGCTCGATGGCTGAGCTGGCCGCACCGGCCGACGTCCTCCCGCACCGGCCGCCGTTCCTGTTCGTCGACGAGGTCGTCGCCTGCACCGACGCCACGGCCGACGGACGCTGGCGTCTCACCGGCGAGGAGTGGTTCTTCGGCGGGCACTTCCCCGGCCGTCCCACGCTGCCGGGCGTGTTGATGGTCGAGGCCATCGCCCAGCTCGGGGCCTACGCCGTGCTCGCCTCGGGTCGGCACCCGGGCAAGCTCCCGCTCTTCGGTGGGGTCGACGGGGTCCGGTTCCGGCGCCAGGTCGTGCCCGGCGACGTCCTCGAGCTGCACGTGGAGCTGGGTCGCCTGTCGGCACGCGCCGGCCGAGGCACGGGCACGGCGCGCGTCGGCGACGAGATCGCCTGCAGCGCCGAGCTGCTCCTGGTGCTGGTCGACGCCGACGCCGCCGGCTGACGGACGCTTCAGGCGGGCTGCAGCACGATGGTGCCGTTGTGGCCGCCGAACCCGAACGAGTTCGACAGGGTGGCCCCGGGCGTCCACGGTCGCCCGTCACCGGTCACGATGTCGATCTCGGGCAGCTCCGGGTCGCGCTCGGCGAAGCCGAACGTCGGCGGCAGCACGCCATGGCGCATCGACAGCACCACGGCCACGGCCTCGATGGACCCGGCGGCGCCGAGCGAGTGCCCGGTCACGCCCTTGATCGAGGTCACCGCCGGCCCCGGCGTCCCGAACAGCGTCGCCATCGCCTGCGCCTCGGCGGCGTCGTTGAGCGGCGTCGAGGTGCCGTGGGCGTTGACGTGGACGATGTCGTCGGCCGACAGCCCTGCGTCGTCGAGCGCCAGCTGCATGCATGCCACCGCGCCCGAACCGCCGGGCGACGGTGCCGTGATGTGGTGGGCGTCGGCGGTGGACGCGCCGCCGAGCACCTCGGCCAGGATCGTGGCGCCGCGCGCCTCGGCACTGGACCACTCCTCGAGCACGAGGGCGCCCGCGCCCTCGGACATCATGAACCCGTCACGGCGGCGGTCGAACGGGCACGACACGCCGGTGCTCGAGAGCGCCGTCATGTTGGTGAAGCCGGCGATGCCCGTCTCGGTCATCGCGGCCTCGGTGCTGCCCGCCACGACGGCATCGCAGCGTCCCGAGGCGATCAGGTGGAAGGCGTTCGCCACCGAGTGGGTGCCGGCGGCGCAGGCGGTCACCGTGGTCTCGCACGGTCCCTGGAACCCGTAGCGCATCGACACGGCCGCCGCCGGCGCGTTGCCCATCACCATCGGGATGAGGAACGGCGACACCCGCCGCACGCCCTTGTCGTAGCGGACGATGACCTGGTCCTCGAGGGTGGTCAGCCCTCCGATGCCGGTGCCGACGAGCACGCCGATGCGGAGCGGATCCTGCGGGAGCGGGCCCGACTGCTCCAGCGCCTCGCCGGCGGCGGCGAGCGCGAACTGCTGGAACCGGTCGGCCCGCCGGACCTCCTTGGGGTTGTCGAACCACGGGGTCGGGTCGAAGTCCGTCACCCGCCGCAGCCCGTCGGCCGGCGCTGCGAACAGCCCCGACCAGAACGCCTCGACGCCGATGCCGCACGACGAGACGACACCGACCCCCGTGACGGCGACACGCCGCCGACCGCCGTCCATCAGCCGAGCTTGGACGTCACGAGGTCGAGCGCCGCCTGCACGGTCTCGATGCCCTCGAGCTCCGACTCGTCGACGGTGATGTCGAACTCTTCCTCGAGCGCCATGACCAGCTCGACGAGGTCGAGGCTGTCGGCATCGAGGTCGTCGCCGAAGCTCGCGGTCGGCACGACCTGATCGGGCTCCACGGACAGGATCTCCACGGCGCACTTGCGGAAGCGCTCCAGCACGTCGTCGCTCACGGGTTGTCTCCTTGTCGTCGAGGGGTGCAGCTGCGCACCCCGGGGTTGTCTACACCACTCACCAGGCGCCCATGCCAAGTCCGCCGTCGACGCCGAGCACGGCGCCGGTCACGAACCCGGCTTCATCGGACGTGAGGTAGCGAACGGCGGCGGCCACCTCGGCCGGCTCGCCCAGGCGGCCGAGCGGCACGGCGGCCTCGATCAGCTGGCGGTGCGCGTCGTCGACGGCCGCCAGCATGTCGGTGGCGATCGGCCCGGGCGCCACGACGTTCACCGTGATCGAGCGCGAGGCGAACTCGCGCGCCAGCGACCGCGCCAGCCCGACCAGCCCGGCCTTGGAGGCGGCGTAGTTGGCCTGTCCGGCCTGGCCGGTCGCGGCCACGACCGAGGACACGAACACGATCCGCCCGAACCGGGCGCGCATCATCTTCGGCACGGCGCGCTTGGCCACCGTGAAGCCGCCGGTGAGGTTGGCGTCGATGACCGATTGCCAGTCGTCGGCACCCATCCGCAGCACCAGCAGGTCCCGGGTGATCCCGGCGTTGGAGACGAGGACCTCGACGGGTCCGAAGGTCTCCTCGACCTCGCGGAAGGCGGCGTCGACGGCATCCGGGTCGGTCACGTCGCAGCGCACCCACAGCACGCCGTCGTCCGCATCCGCCGGTCGCTCGCCCCGGTAGGTGGCGGCCACCCGGTCGCCTCGGGCGGCGAGGTCGGCGACGATGGCGCGGCCGATGCCGCGTGCGCCACCGGTGACGAGCGAGACGCGGCCGGTGCCGGTCACGACCGACCCCACTCGAGTAGGGCGCTGGCCCATGCCATGCCGGCGCCGAAGCCGACGAGCAGGACGCGGTCGCCGTCGTGGATGCGGCCGGCGTCGAGGGCGTCGGCGAGCCCGATGGGGATCGAGGCCGCCGACGTGTTGCCGGTGCGGTCGAGCACGTTCACGGTGCGCTCCATGGGGATGCCGAGGCGGGCACAGGCCGCCTCGATGATGCGGATGTTGGCCTGGTGGGGCACGACGAGCGAGACGTCGTCGGCCGTGCAGCCGGCGCGCTCGAGCGTGGCCTGCGTCGAGTCGACGATGACGCGCACGGCGCGGCGGAACACCTCTTTGCCCTCCATCTGGAGGAAGCCGCCGTGATCGGACTCGATCAGGTGGCGGGTGGCGCCGTCGGATCCCAGGTCCCAGGCCACGAGGGCACCGGGGCCGGGCGTCGACTCGATCACCACGGCGCCGGCACCGTCGGCGAACAGCACGGCGGTGTTGCGATCCTCCCAGTCGGTGATGCGGCTGAGCGTCTCCGCGCCGATCAGCAGGACCCGGCGCATGCCGAGCGCCAGCAGCCCGTGCGTCGTGATCAGCCCGTACACGAACCCCGAGCAGGCGGCGTTGACGTCGAAGGCGCCGCCGACCACGCCGAGTGCGTCCTGCACCGTGGCGGCGGACTGCGGCATGACCTGGTCGGGTGTGGTGGTGGCGAGCACCACGGCGTCGATGTCGGCGCCGTCGAGCCCGGCGTGCTCGAGCGCCCGGCGCCCGGCGTCGACGGCCAGACCGGTGGTGGTCCCGCCGATGCGGCGCTCCCGGATGCCGGTGCGCTCGGAGATCCACGCGTCGGTGGTGTCGAGTCGTGCTTCGAGGGCGGCGTTGGTGACCACGGCGTCGGGAAGCGCGACACCCCATCCGACGATGCGCCCGCCGCGTCCGGTCGGCGTCATGCGGTGCGCATCCACGCCAGCGGCTGGCTGGCCGTGACCCGCTCGCCCTCGACCGCCAGCACGCCGACCACGCTGCCGCTGAACGGCGAGCGCACCTCGGTGCCGCTCACGCTGCCGACGACGTCACCGGCGTGGACGACCTGTCCCGGGGCGAGCGACGCCACCGGAGCGAACACGCCCGCGAGGGGGGTGACGACCACGCGCTCGGTGGCGAAGAGGTGCTCGCCCTCGTGGACGCCGACGTCGGCGGCGGCCTCGACGGTCAACAGCTCCAACAGGGCGTCGAGGTCGTCCGGCGTCGACACCGTGGCGTGGCGGGCCGAGCGGACGGTGCGCTTCACCATGCCGGTCAGCGCCGCGCCCGGTCCGATCTCGACGAACGTCGCCGTGCCGGCCTCGGCCATGGCGTGCAGGGCGTGGCGCCACCGCACCGGGCTGCACAGCTGCGCCGACAGCAGCTCGCGCCACGCC
>JAGQTE010000138.1 GCA_020439175.1 Acidimicrobiales bacterium
ACCGCAGGTGGTTCTCCTTCACGAACTGCTGGACGTGCTTGGGGGCCGAGCCGCCCGCGCCCGTCTCGAAGAGGCCACCGCCGTTCATCAGCGGCACCACCGACAGCATCTTGGCGCTGGTGCCCAGCTCCATGATCGGGAACAGGTCGGTGTTGTAGTCGCGCAGGACGTTGCCGGTGACCGAGATGGTGTCCTCGCCCCGTCGGATGCGCTCGAGCGAGTAGGCGCAGGCCTGCTCGGGGGCCAGGAACTCGAAGGTCAGCCCGTCGGTGTCGTGCTCGGCCAGGTAGCGGCGCACCTTGGCCAGCAGCTCGCGATCGTGGGGCCGGGTCTCGTCCAGCCAGAACACGGCCGGGGCGCCGGTGGCGCGGGCCCGGGTCACGGCGAGCTTCACCCAGTCACGGATCGGGGCGTCCTTGGCCTGGCACATGCGGTAGACGTCGCCGGCACCGACGGTGTGCTCGAACAGGATCCCGCCGTGCTGGTGGCTGGTCACGCGCACGATGCCGTCGGCGGGGATCTCGAAGGTCTTGTCGTGGCTGCCGTACTCCTCGGCCTTCTGCGCCATGAGCCCGACGTTGGGCACCGAGCCCATCGTGGCCGGGTCGTAGGCGCCGTGGGCCTTGCAGTCGGCGATGACCGCGGCGTAGATGCCGGCGTAGCTCGAGTCGGGGATGACGGCGAGCGTGTCCTGCTGCTCCCCGGCGGCGTTCCACATCTGGCCCGAGGTGCGGATCATCGCCGGCATCGAGGCGTCGACGATGACGTCGCTCGGGACGTGCAAGTTGGTGATGCCCCGGTCCGAATCGACCATGGCCAGCGCCGGACCGGCGGCCATCGCCGCCGCCAGGTCGGCCTCGATGGCGGCGCGCTGATCGTCGGGCAGGTCCGCCAGCCGGTCGGCCAGATCGCCCAGGCCGTTGTTCGGGTCGAACCCGATGGCGTCGAGGGCCTCGGCGTGGGATGCGAACACGTCGGCGAAGTACGCCCGCACGGCGTGGCCGAAGATGATCGGGTCCGAGACCTTCATCATCGTGGCCTTGAGGTGGATGGAGAAGAGCACATCGTCGGCCTTGGCCGCCGCCAGCTGCTCGGCCAGGAACCGGTCGAGCGCCGCCACGTGCAGCACGGTGGCATCGACGACCTCACCGGCGATGACCGGCAGCTCCTTGAGCACGGTCGTCTCGCCGCCGTCGGCCACCAGCTCGACGCGCAGCGTGTCGCGCGCCGCCACCGTGACGGACTGCTCGTTGTTGCGGAAGTCGTCGGCGCCCATGGTGGCGACGCGCGTCTTCGAGTCGGGCGACCACGCCCCCATCGAGTGCGGGTGGCTGCGGGCGTAGGCCTTGACCGAGGCCGGCGCACGCCGATCGGAGTTGCCCTCGCGCAGCACCGGGTTGACGGCCGAGCCCTTGACCTTGTCGTAGCGGGCCTTGATCAACCGCTCGTCGTCGGTCGACGGCTCGTCGGGGTACTCGGGCACCAGGAGGCCCTTGGCGCGCAGCTCGTCGATGGTGGCCTTGAGCTGCGGGATCGACGCCGAGATGTTGGGCAGCTTGATCACGTTGGCCTCGGGCCGGGTCACCAGCTCGCCGAGCTCGGCCAGGTCGTCGCTGATCCGCTGGTCGGGATCGAGCGCCTCGGGGAACGCCGCCAGGACGCGTCCCGCCAACGAGATGTCGCGCGTCTGCACCTCGACGTCGGCGGCCCCCGCGAACGCCTCGATGACGGGGAGGAACGAGAAGGTCGCCAGCATCGGCGCCTCGTCGGTGAGGGTGTAGATGATGGTCGACTCGCCCATGGCTGCTCCCGGCTGGTCGGTGGTGCGTGCTGTCGCGCTGGTGCGAGTCGTGACCCTATCGGGCGGCGCTGACCGGCCCGAACGGCCGGCGGACCGTGCCCTTGTCGGACGCGGTTTACAGTGTTAAGTTCTGCCGGACCGCCCCGACGGAGGACTCATGAGCATCGACGCCGCCCCCACCCCCTCGCCGTTCCTCACCGGCCTGCTGACCCCGGTGACCGACGAGCGCGACGACCGCGACCTCGAGGTGATCGGCGAGATCCCTGCCGGCCTCAACGGCATGTTCGTGCGCAACGGCCCGAACCCGCAGTTCGCACCCATGGGCGCCTACCACCCCTTCGACGGCGACGGCATGGTGCACGCCATCTACCTCGAGGACGGCGTCGCCCGGTACCGCAACCGGTACGTCGAGTCCAAGGGCCTGCTCGCCGAGCGCAAGCGGGGCAAGGCCTGCTTCGGCGGCCTGGCCGAGCTGGCGCACATCGACCCCGAGGTGCAGGCCGAGGCCGGGTTCATGAAGAACACCTCCAACACGCACACGCTGCGTCACGCCGGCAAGCTTTTCGCCCTCATGGAGGCCGGCCAGCCGACCGAGCTCACCCGCGAGCTCGAGACCATCGGCGAGTACGACTACGACGGCCGCCTCGTCGGCCCGATGACGGCGCACCCCAAGATCGACCCCGCCACCGGTGAGCTCCACTTCTTCGGCTACTCGCCGTTCCCGCCCTACCTGCGCTACCACGTGGTCGACGCCGCCGGGAACCTGATCCACAGCACCGACATCGAGCTGCCGAACCCGGTGATGATGCACGACTTCGCCATCACCGAGCGCCACGTGCTGTTCCTCGACTCCCCCGCCATCTTCGACGTCACCGCCGCCATGGCCGGCGGGCCGATCATGCGGTGGGACGAGGAGGCGGGCACCCGCATCGGCGTGCTGCCCCGCGGCGGCGACGGCGCCGACATCCGGTGGTTCGAGGTCGACCCCTTCTACGTCGTGCACGTCTTCAACGCCTGGGAGGACGGCGACCGCATCGAGCTGCGCGCCCCGCGCTTCGCCCACATGCCGGGCGGCTTCCAGTTCGACGACCCGCACGGGCGCGAGGCGCCGTACCCGTGGCGCTGGTCGATCGACCTGGCGTCCGGCACCGTCTCCGACGCCCAGACCGACGACCGCGGCGGCGAGTTCCCCCGCGTCAACGACAACCTCGCCGGCACCGAGACCCGCTACCTGTACAACAGCCTCGCTCGGACGTGGGAGTTCGAGTTCGAGTTCCACGGCGTCGTCAAGTACGACACCGTCACCGGCGATGCCGTGGAGCACTTCTACGGCGAGTCCGAGGTGTCGGGTGAGCACGTCTTCGCCCCGAACGCCGACGGCACCGCCGAGGACGACGGCTGGCTGCTGAGCATCGTGACCGACCGCGCCACCGACACCACCGACCTGGTCGTGCTCGACGCGCACGACGTCGGCGGCGAGCCGGTCGCCCGCATCTGCATCCCCCGGCGGGTGCCCATCGGCTTCCACGCCAACTGGTTCGCCGA
>JAGQTE010000139.1 GCA_020439175.1 Acidimicrobiales bacterium
AACACCGCCGGTTCGGTCGTGCCGTCGCCGTCGTAGTCGCCGATGACGCGCTGCTGGTACGGCGGCGTCGACCGGCCGAAGCCGAACGTCGCCACGTCCGTCGCGCCGCGCCGCACGTACCAGGTCTGCGTCGGGTCGGTGCTGCGCACGACGGCAAGGTCGGTGCGGCCGTCACCGTCACGGTCGAGCGCGGCGGGGACGTCGCCCGCCGTGCCGAACTGCTCGGCGATGGTGGCGGCGTCGCCCGAGCGCAGGATCCACCGGGTGTCGTCGCGCTGCACGGCCAGGTCGGCCCGGCCGTCGCCGTCGTAGTCGCCCGGCACCGGGAGGTCGCCACCGATGCCGAACTCGACCGACTGCACCGTGTCGTCGCTGCTGCGACGGATGAGCCACACGGCGCGGGCCGTGTCGGGCGCACCCCAGGGGACGGGACGGAACACGGCGAGGTCGTCGCGCCCGTCGCCGTCGTAGTCGCCCGGCAGCGCCACGTCACCGGCCTGGCCGAGGTCGGCGGTCCACGAGGCGCCGTCGCCGCTGGGCTGGATCGTCCAGGTGCTGGGCCCGGCGCCGTCGTGGATCACCGCCAGGTCGGTGCGACCGTCGCCGTCGAAGTCGCCCATCGTCGGGCGGTCCTCGGGTGCGCCGATCGCCACGGTGAACGGACCGTCGGTCGAGGCCTGCACCCAGAAGGAAGCGTCGTCGGCGCGTCGCACGATCAGGTCGGAGCGGCCGTCGCCGTCCACGTCTGCGGGCGTGGCGGCCGACGGCTGCGTGGCCGGGCGCGCCGCCACCTGCTGCTCACCCGCCGTCGACGTCGCCCACCAGGCCAGACCGGTGGCTGCCGCCACGCCCAGCGCCAGCGCTGCGACGCCGGCCACCTTGGAACGCTGCATGCTCGACCTCTGCGCCGCCCGCACCGGAGCGTGCGGGCACGACAGCGGCGCATGCTACCGGGATGGCGTGGCGGCGCTGGCGTCGGCGGTCGCGGCCGCCCGCTACCGTGCCGCAGATGTCCCCCTCCCGCCGTCCCGGTGCCGCGCCGGCAATGCTCGTCGACCGCGTGGTCGAGCTGGTCGCCGCCGCCAGGGGACGGCGGGTGCTGCACCTCGGCTGCACCGATTGGCCCTACACGGCGGAGGCGGACGCCGCCGGGACGCTCGTGCACCGGGCGCTGGCGCGCGCGGCGCGCGAGCTGGTGGGGATCGACCGGGACGTCGACGGGCTCGCCGCCCTGGCGGCGCTGGGGTTCGACCGGCTGGCGGTCGGTGACCTCGAGGACCTGTCCGGCGCCCGCTGGTGGGGCGCGGTGCCGCCGGGTGCCGCCGATGCCGCCGACCTCGGGACCTACGACGTGGTGATCGCCGGCGAGGTCCTCGAGCACCTCGGCGCCCCGCGCCTGCTGCTCGAAGGGGTCCGCCCGCTGCTGGCGCCCGGAGGCAGCCTGATCGTCACCGTCCCCAACGCCTACTGCGCCTTCCGGTTCGCCAGCTACGCGCTGAGCCGGCGGCGTGGCCACGGCGAGCCGGTGCATCCCGACCACGTCGCCTACTACTCGGAGCAGACCGTGCGGCTGCTGCTCGAACGCAGCGGGTACGTGCTCGACGGCGTGTGGTTCGCCGACCTCGGCCGTGGTCACCGGTCGAGTGCGCCGCGCAGCTGGCGGGTCGTCAACGACGTGGCCGTGCGCTGGGCGCCGCAGCTCGCCGACGGGCTGGTCGTCCGCTGCCACCGGGACGATCGATGAGCACCACGTCCGCGGCGACGCCCGTCGTCGGCGGCGCTCACGCCGCGCCGATCGCCAACACCGGCACGTCGCTGCGCGTGGCCGTCGCCGTCGCCGTGCACGATCGGCGCCAGACGACGCTCGCCTTCGTGGCGTCGCTGCGTGCCAGCGACCTGTCGCCGCTGGCCGACGCCGGCATCGACGTGCGCCTCGAGCTCGTGGTGGTCGACGACGGCTCGACCGACGGCACCGCCGACGCCGTGGTCGCGGCGTGGCCGGGCGCGACGGTCGTGCCGGCTGACGGCACGCTCTTCTACGCCCGGGGCACGAACCTGGCGCTGCGCACGGCGCTGGCGTCCGACCCGGACTTCGTGCTGGTGTGCAACGACGACACCGTCCTCGAGCCCGACGCCCTCGCGCTGCTGGTGGCGCGGGCCCGGCAGGTGCCGCGCAGCGTCGTCGGTCCGGTGCTGGTGCACGACGACGAGCCGACGCGGGTGTTCCAGACCTTCGCCCGCTGGCAGACCGGTTTCGGCGGCTGGCGCCATCGGCACCACCTCCGGGTCGACCGCCTGGACGAGGCGCTCTACGAGCCCGAGGTGATCGTCGGCAACTGCGTGCTGCTCCCGGCGGCCGCCGTGCGCGACGCCGGCCTCCTCGACGACCGCGGCCACCACAACTGGGTCGGTGACGCCGAGTGGACGCCGCGCCTGGCGCGCGCCGGCTGGCAGCTCGTCATCGAGCCGGCGGCGCGGGTGCGGTGCCGTCCCAACGACACCGTGACGTCGCCGTGGACCGGGGGCTGGCGCGGCGTCGTGCAGGCGCTGCGCGACCCCACGAGCCCCTACGCGCTGCGGGCCATGTGGGCGCGACGGGTGATCAGCGGTCCCGACCCGGTGCGTGGTGCCACGGCCTTCGGCGTCGAGCTGGCCCGCATGACCGCCCGCCGTGCCGGACTCGGGACCTGGCCGGCGTGGCCCGACGAGCCCGTGCCCGGACCGGGTGCGGTGCCGCTGGCGCCCGAGGCCGGCCTCGACCTGGCCCCGGGCTCGGTCGACCTGGTGCTGGCATGGCCGTACCTGCCCTGGGGCGGAGCGCAGACGCACCTCATCGGCACCGCCTCGCACCTCGGCGCCGCCTTCTCGACCCGGGCGTTG